>NZ_JBHIQH010000028.1:0-3158 GCF_042196485.1 Bartonella sp. AD24XZML
AATCGAAAAATAAAAGTCATTATATTTCAATATATTAGCATTTTAGAGATACAATCTATATTAAAACACAACCTATAAATACAACCCGCGGTATATTTTTGAAGGTATTTTGAGAGTGTAAGAAACCTTCAAAACCTATCTATAAAATGCATCAAAATACTCATTCTGATATTTTTATGTACATAGTTCATTTGTCTTGATTAATCCGTGAAACGAACAGCAAATTTCACTATTTTGCTGATCTTATTCCATGTCATGGGCTGTGGATAAGCAGCCTTTAATAAAATTTCTTTTTAAGCAGGTTGTGGGTCTTTAGTGCCCTTTTTTTATTTTATTATTGCTATTTGTTTTAAATAGATCTAGCAAATTCTATTTAAAGTTTTTTGACACCGATAGATCAACGCTTATAAAGCGGTGGGGTTTTATTATAAATGCTTCAATCTCATAACAAACCACTGACATTACGCTCTCTGTTACAATCCTACCGTGATCATACAGAAAGTGCGCGCGATAGAGGAACTTCTTTTGAAAAGTTTGTAATTGCTTATTTGACGCAAGACCCTCTACAATGCCAAGAATACGAAAAGGTTCAAACCTATTGTGAATGGGCAAAAGAGCATGGGGAAGATGGGCGTGATATTGGCATTGATCTGGTTGCTAAAATTCGTGATGAAGAAGGATATGCCGCTATTCAATGTAAGTTTTATAGTGCAAATCATCAGATCAAGAAAGAAGATATTGATAGCTTTATTGCTGCCTCGGGAAAAAAGATCTTCACACGCCGTATTCTGGTTGATAGCACCGAAGGTAATTGGAGTAACAATGCCGATCTCACCTGTGAAGGACAAGGAGTCCGCATTCAACGGATTAATCTTTTTGATCTGGAAAACAGTCAAATAGATTGGTCAACCTTTGAAAGCAAAGGGGAAGCTACTCTTAAGAAAAAAGAACCAAAAAAGCTTTTAGATCATCAACAAGAAGCGCTTAAAGCTGTTTGTGACGGTTTACAAGAAGCAGACCGCGGCAAGCTGATTATGGCGTGTGGAACGGGAAAGACCTTTACCAGTCTGAAGATAGCAGAAGCTCTTGCTGGTCAAGGTAAACATGTTTTATTCCTTGTCCCCTCTCTTTCTTTAATGTCACAAACAATAAGAGAATGGACAGCAGATACAGAGATACCCTTGCGTTCCTTTGCGGTGTGTTCTGATACACAAGTTGGCAAGCGTCGTAAAGCCCAAGATGATGCTGCCGAACTCGATGTCTCGGATCTCGCTCTACCAGCAACAACAGATTCTCAAAAGCTTGGAGAAAAAGCCAATAAGGTTTCTCCTGATGCCATGACAGTGGTCTTTGCTACCTACCATTCAATACAAGTGATTTCGGATGCGCAAAAAAAGTATGATTTACCCGAATTTGATCTGATCATTTGTGATGAAGCACACCGTACCACTGGAGCTGTGTTAGGAACAGACAAGAGTGAATCTGAGTTTATCAAGGTTCATAATAATAGCCTTATTCGGGGCAAGAAACGTCTGTATATGACAGCAACACCTCGTATCTTTAGTGATAATGCCAAAAAACAAGCTAATGAGATTGATGCTGTTCTGGCTTCTATGGATGATGAAGAGCTTTATGGAAAAATCCTTTATTCTTATAGTTTCTCCCATGCTGTAAAAAATGGACTTTTAACGCCTTACAAGATTATCGTTTTAGGTGTTGATGAAGGAGAAGTGAGTAAATCTATCCAGCATCTGATGACAGATAAGAATTATGAACTTATTCTTGATGATAGAACAAAGATCATGGGTTGTTATCAAGCTCTTACCAAAATGGATCTGAAAATTGATCTTGGGGATGATACAAGACCCATGCATCGGGCTTTGGCTTTTTGTAGAGATATTGATACTTCTGAACGCATATGTAGAACATTCAACAATGAAGAAGTTAAGAAAGATTTACGTAATCTTCATGAAAACCATAAAAATATTCCCCTTCTTAACTGTCAAGCAGATCATATTAATGGAAAATCTGGTGCCAAAAACCGTACGATAAAACTTGATTGGTTAAAAGAAGATGCGGGTGAGAATGTCTGCCGTATATTAACCAATGTAAGATGCCTTTCAGAAGGTGTTGATGTTCCTTCCCTTGATGCGGTTATGTTTTTACACCCGCGTAAAAGCCAAGTGGATGTGATACAGGCGGTAGGACGTGTGATGCGTCGTGCAAAAGGAAAAAAGATGGGCTATATCATTTTGCCGGTTGGTGTTCCTGCTGGTGTTTCACCAGAAGAGGCATTAAAAAACAATAAGAGATACAGTGTTGTCTGGCAAGTTCTCAATGCTTTGCTTGCCCATGATGAGAATTTTAGTAAAACCCTTAACCAGATGGTCTTAGGACAAGACGTAAGCTCTATCATCGACATTGTTACAGTTTCTAAAAAGACCGAATTAGAGAATGTCACCACGGTTATTGACGAAATCCCGCTCCACGAAAAATCAGAAAAATCCGGACTTCGTATCGGAACACAAGCTCATGAACCGCAACATAGTCATAGCGTAACAGGAAGATTACCATTTTTTGTTGAGTTTCCCAATGCTCTCAAAACACTGATTGTTAAAAAATCTACTATGAGTGATTATTGGGGCATATGGGCGAATAATGTTGCTGAGATTGCACAAAACCATATCACACGCCTTCAAACTATGCTTTCTGATGAAAACAGTGAAGCCTTTCATGCCTTTAATGCGTTTTATAAGGAATTAAAAAACAACTTAAACAGTGAGATAAAGCAAGAAGAAGCGATTGAGATGTTAGCGCAACATCTTGTGACGCGTCCTGTGTTTGAAGCCTTGTTTGAGGGCAATGAATTTGTGCAAAACAATGCCATTTCGCAAGCAATGGAAAAAATCTTAACCGAACTCGATAAAACCAATATTGAGGAAGAATCCAAAGAATTACAAGAGTTTTATGACAGCGTAAAGTTCCGTGCCTCTGGCATTACAGAACCACAGGCAAGACAAAATCTTATTATCAAACTTTACGAAGATTTTTTTACCAAAGCTTTTAAGAAGACAACGGATAGGCTTGGCATTGTTTATACCCCCGTTGAGGTTGTCGATTTTATCATTCATTCTGTTGATGATGTGTTACGTAATGAG
>NZ_JBHIQH010000029.1:0-8371 GCF_042196485.1 Bartonella sp. AD24XZML
AAGGGCTTGTTTCGCCTGTTAAGCGCTCTGTTATGAGTTTGATTTTGTAGTCTTCATATTTGCTCGTAGGCAATCCTTTTGCTGTCTTACTGAGTACGCTGTAAATGTTTGATGCGGTGACTTTACCCAAGCGTGCTTGAAACCATTCTGCTGTTCTTTGTTCCATCTCACACCGCCGTTCTTTGTTCTTGTGGTGCATATTCTATATCTTGGACGTGAATATATTCGGCATCTTGTATAGGCGCCTCTATTTGCTTTTGTTGTAGGAAAGATTGTTCTTTTTCATGCTGTCTCTTTTGCAAAACATCCAAAATCCTTTGTGCTACTTCATCAGGAAGATCTTCAAGCCTGTCGACTCGTCCATACTCAAGCACTTTTTCCTCTTCTGTTTGAGTGATGTTTATTAATTGTTTGATTTGCGTAAGCACATCATAAGAAACTAACTTCGTTTGTACGTTATGGTTTGTTTCATTGATACGTTTTGCTTCATCTTCTTCATAAATACCGGAAAGCCCGAAAGCATAGCGAGCACATTGTATAGTGGCTTTATGGCGCAACATACGTGCTGGATATTTTTGCCATGCTTCACTTTTTTCTTGTTCGCATTCTTTGCGATATTCGGTGACTTCGATAGGGTCTTTAATCCCTTTGAGACGAATAGCACATTTGATAGCAATGATATTCCCATTCTCATTGAGTTGATCTTGAAAGGTCATGCCATCAAAGTCAGGATTTGATTTGATGATCTTTATCCAACCGTCGATAGAAACAACGGGTATGATGCCGCCGCCTTTTTTAGGGAGAGCATAGATTTCTTTTGTTAAAGGGTTAAGTCCATAAGTATTGGCAACAAAAAGAAAAACGGCAAATTCTGCATCAGTGATGACATTAGCATTTTTATATCCAATACAAGTTTTTATGATTGTTTCTCGAAATTCTTCAGCAGAAAATCCATATTTTTCTGCCATTTCTTTTAAAAAAGTAGAATTTGTCATCTTGATTTCCTACATTGCGCGCAATTCACCCGTGGCGTGAATCACGCATCTGTTAAAAGGCTGGTTGGTTGTTAAATTTTTATGTCTTGAGGAATTCTCGTGTTACCGCGAATATTAGCTAATCCACGAATTTCGGCATTTCTAAAAATCTTGACTGCGTCATAAATGCGAGCACTATCATAAACTTTTGCATCTCCAAAAATCTCAACATTTCCATAATTAACATCATCCTCATACGTGAAATTGGAGCATGATATAATGACATCACCATAAACTTTAGCATTGTTATAAATGAGAGCAGGACCACAAATTATTGCGTTCCCATATACACGAGCATTGTCGTAAACCTTGGCACTATTCTTTATTCGTGCATTCTCAAAAATACGACCACCATATATTTTTGCGTTATGATGAATTGTTGCATTTTCATAAATATTTGCAAAATAACAAACTTTTGAGTTATCAAATACCTTGGCATTGTTGTAAACTTTTGCACCGCTATAAACCATGGCATCATCATAAACCCAACAGTCTCCTTCATGACTTAAGTTGCTCTCACCTTCTATAAAGCCGCCTAGGTCACCTTTTTTGACATATCCAAAGTCTCTTAATGCTCTAATTCGGTGAAGAGTTCTTCCATCAAACACAATTTTTTCATCAGTAAGTTCGTATTTTTTCATCTGGTCTTTTCTCCAGTTGAGATTCTTTTATCGCCATCAATCCAGTCGTCCCAACATACACATGCATCACCGTAAATTTTTGCATGACCGTAAACATGCGCATCACCGGAAACTTCTGCATTGCCGTAAACACGCGCCCTATCGTAAATGTATGGCTCTTCGTAAACTTGTGCATTACCATAAACTTCTGCATTATCAAAAACGTGCGGTTCACCGCAAATATATGCATCACCGTAAACTTCTGCATGACCGTAAATGCATGGTTCATCGAAAACTTTTGCTTTGCCATAAATACGAGAATTGCCGTAAACATGTGCATAACCGTAAACTTGTGCATTTTCGTAAACCTTAGCATTACCAAAAACCTTGGCATCACCATAGACTTTTGCATAATCCCCAATCCAGCAATTACCATGATGACTTAGATTGTCTTCTTTCTCGATATAGCCGCCTAGGTCGTCTGCTTTAACATCATCAAAATCCCTTAAAGCACGAATGCGGTGAAGGATTTTGCCATCAACTTCGATTGTTTCATCAGTAAATTCATATTTCTTTTCCATGGTTTATTTCCCTTAATGCATGTTTTGTCTTTTAATCTCTTGAGACAGCAGTCCCATGCCTTTTGTGGTGATTTTTGCGGAAGGAATGACTTTTTCAGTTCCATTTTCGGTTTGAATAGTGAGGGTTGAGCAATCCATTAGTCCTTTTTGGATTTTGTCTTGATAAGGCAATAAGTGAGCCCCGAAAGTGCGTCGATAAACCCATCTTTTTTTCTGTAAGAAGAGAATGAACTGTTTTGGTTGCATTTCGAGCACTTTAGCGGCTTCTGTAAGACCGAAGAGCCCTTCAGAGCGTTGTAAGCTTTCCAAAGCCATGGCTTTTGGTTTTAAATCTTCAATGATGATGTCTTTACGCTCATTTTCATTTTTTAGATGAGTTAATACACCTAACATTACTTGTGGATTTGAGTAATCGATTTGTGGTGTAACAACTTGCTTTGCACGCCGCTCGCATTCAATAAAATATTGACGGGCTTGTTTTCCTTTTTCATTACGCTCTACCATGGAAAGTTCTTTTGCCATTTCCAAGGTGAGATGATAATTAATTGCAATAACAGATCTAGATTTTGCGCTCGCCAAATTTGGTGACCGCAAATCTTGTGTTTTTACAAAGTCTTGTCCTTCTATAAAATTGTATCTGCTAATACGGTCCTTAATCCAATTGGAAAAGTCTCGTTTTGCTTCTAAAAAGGCATGCAAGTCACGAGCATTGACTGTTTGAACGCTTTCTCCGTTAACCGTGTTATTTGCGATAGCGATAGGATTATTCATAAGTTTACTCCATCCGATAATTTAATAAGAGGAAAGAGGGGGGCGCTTTTAAAAACGCCTTTAGATTTTAAAGCACATCACAAGGACGCAAACGGTGTTGTTTTTCGTAAGAACCATACATTGCATCATCATATTCGCGCTGTTTTATATCATCTAAAAAAAAACCGTATGCTGAACTATGCGTAACAAAGTCGTGAGGAATGTTTCCGTTGAAACACTGCTCTTCACATTCTTTAAGATAGAATTCGGCAATATCTTCAGAGATATCTTCGCAACGATTAGTCGTTGGTTCTACACGCAAAATTTGGACAGCGTTATCGGCTTGGTCGATAAATTTGATCATGTCACTTTCTTCTAAGAAAGGACCAGATTTAGCGAGATTTTGCTCTTCATTTTCGCACATCACTAAGAGAATTTCATCAGAATTTATAAACACTGGTTTTTTCACAAATGCCTCCATACAGCCTATTGGCAAAAGTTATTTTCTAAGATATGGAGTGATTATATGTAAAAAGTGCAAGTGTCAACATAAAAATGTAAAAAGTGCATATTTATGTTAGGTATGTTTTTTTTAAAAATGCACTATCCACAATTTATGGAGATACAAAATGCAAATAGTGGAACAAGATTCTAATCTTTTAAAAGGGTTTTCTCAGAAAGAAAAGGAAACTATTACTTATCTTTTGATTGCCTTAAAAACTCAATATATAAGATCACAGACTTTTTGTTTTCTTCAGAAAGATCACGATAAAAATTCATAAACTCTTGATCAACATCATTGAAGAAATTTGGGGGGGGTTCGTTAAAAAACTCGGCTATTTTAACTAATTCTCCAATACTAATGCTTCTTGATTTTCCATTTTTGTAAGGATTAATCATTCTGCTTATAGTGGATTGATGGATTCCCAAGTAGGCTGCTAATTCTATTTGAGCACCGTGTCCGCGCTCGTTTAATTTTTTTTCTAGCCATTGTTGGATGCTTTTTTCAATATTGCTACTCATAATCTAAACATTATCCTTAAAAATACGTAAAATGCAAAAATGTGAAAGGTGCATTTTTTGTTGACATATGTAAAAAGTGCAATTATTTATTGCGCTGTTATGGAGATTACATATGCCTGCGAGATTAATCATAAAATATTTAGGTGGTTTCAAAACTGTAGCAACCATAGTGCAAAGAGATGTGTCGTCTGTTTCTAGATGGCATAGTTTTATACCAGCAAAGCACCAGCAAAAAATTTTAACCTACGCACGTGATCATGGGATAGATTTGCGCCCCGAAGATTTTTTTTATCCCGAGCGCTTGCAGAGATTAATGCAAGAGCAACACGCCCCAATGTCGAAAATTTGCAAGAGCTGCGGTGTTGATCACACCGGAGAAACTTTACAGCATTAAGGAGACAAAGATGGCTGTAGAAAAGAAATATGAGTTCACACGCCAAGGAATAACGCTTTATCCTGATAAGAATAATTCACATGGTATTGTAATGCTTCGTCGCATACGGGCACTGAGAGACTTTGGAAGAGTCAAGAAAGGTGACCTAGGTGGTTTTATAGAGCATGAAGGTAACCTATCACATGAGGGTGATTGTTGGGTAGCTGGTTCGGATAGATCTTTTAGTAATGGGTATGTTTTTGGCAATGCTCGTGTTTTTGGAGATGCCCGTGTTGGTGGCATGGCACGTGTTTTTGGGCATGCACAAGTATACGGTTGTGCAGATGTTTCTAATTGTGTGTATGTTTATGATTATGCAAAGATTTATGGTAATGCGGAGGTTTATGGTCGTGATACCCGTGTTTATGGTAAGGCGCAAATTTATGAGAATGCTTCAGTAAAAGGCAAAGCAGAAGTTTACGGCAATTCTCGCATTTATGGGGATGCTAAGGTTTACAACAAAGCACGTGTCTACGGTCAAGCCAAGGTTTTTGGTAATGCCGAAGTTTTCAATCAATCTAAAGTTTATGACAATGCGTTAGTTCACGGGCATGCCAAGATTAGAGCGAATGCCAAGATTTACGGCAATGCCGATGTTTGTGACTATGAAGATTTTCGCGATAACGACGAAGTTTACATGCGTAAACACGTTTCATATAGCACAAACGAAGCGCATAAGAATGATGATGGTAAGCCTCGTATAGAGCTTATACCGCCGTTGGCACTGATTGAAATCGGCAAAGTTTTAGAGTTTGGGGCAAAGAAGTACGGAGCAAACAATTGGCGTAATGGCATGCACTGGAGCAAGTTTCACGGTGCTGCTTTACGTCATTTATTAGCATGGTTTGGTGGAGAGCATAAGGATGCTGAGAGTGATTTATCACACTTGGCACATGCGGCTTGTTGTATTCTTTTTTTAATGGAATGCGAAGCACAACAGATTGGTCATGATGACCGCCCTCATAAAAATTAAAGGAGATAAAGATGAGTTCGAATGAAATTTTATGGATAGAAGTGGTTTCAGTTTTGCTCTTAAGCGGAGTGATGTTTCGTATTGCATTGCATTATCGCGCGCAGGTTAAGGCACTTAAAGAGCAGGTTCAAGATATTAAGAAAAAAATGAAAGAGAATGAGTTTAGGTATTTAATGGAAAGCAAGCAGACAATTGATGAATGTGATGCGGATCTTGAAGAACGTGACAAGGAAATTAAACAACTGAAGCAAGAGATTGAAGAACGTGACGAGAAAATTAAACAACTGAAACAAAAGACTGAAGAGCATGAAAAGGCGTTCAGAAATGTAAGTGAAGTTGTAATGACACTCGAAGCAGATGTGCAATCACGTGATACGGAAATTAAAGAACTTAAACAAAAGATAGAAGAACGTGACAAGGAAATTAAACAACTGAAGCAAGAGATTAAAGAACGTGAGGAGGAAATTAAAGAACTAAAACAAAAGATAGATGCGTACCGAGAAGAGTTCAAACGGAAAAGTGAAAAGATACAGGCACTAAAAGAAGATGTTCAATCACGTGATACGGAAATTGAAGAACTGAAACAAAAGATAGAAGAACGTGACGACGAGGAAATTGAAGAACTGAAGCAAGAGCTTAAGCCGCGTGATGAAGCAGTAAAAGCGCCGCTTCATAAGAATAAGAAGAGTAAGAAGAAGGGGAAGTGAGGAGAGAAAGATGGAAGATGTAATGTCATTTGTCATAGGTCATATCATCAATAACATTCCAATTATTGTGGTCTCACTGTTTACTTTACACTATTATTTCAAGGCTTCTGACCTACAAGAACAGATAGATGAACAAGATGAAATAATTAGGGAAAAGGACACAATAATTAAAAATCAAGAAACATTAATAAATAAACAGGTAACTTCTATTGATGGACAGATTGCAAGTTTACACAAAAAAATAGAAAGAATTAAACCACAAGATATACAGTTTAATCAGCAATTTCAAAAAACATTTCCCATGTCTTTAATCCGTCGAAGCTAACAGGACAAAAGCTCACTTCGATTGTTTTCTTTGGATTATACGGAGCAGTATGCCTTATGAAAAATTCAGGGTCAACTATATCATTTGAGCTTAGAGGGGAAATATATAGTGTTAATGACAACTCACTGCGGCTTTTTAGATTAAATAACTCTAACAACTGTTCTGACGGTGGATTTATAAAACGTCCCTTTTTAAAATATTGTATACTACGTTGCGGTTTTATCAAATTTCTTTCGAAAGAGATACATTTAGGATCCATTCTAGAAAATCCAATAGAAATGGGATTACATACCATAGCAGCAATAAGTTCAAAAGGGCTTTCTTCAATAAGACGTATTTGTTTGATTCTAATATCTTTTTTTGTAGGATTTTTAATGATTAAGGGTATAAAAATTAAGGGGATTTTACGCGGTTCTTTACGCTCTAACCTTGGTAGAAATATTATTGGATCACTTGTCACAGTTAGCTTTTGTTCTGAAGCTTTTCTTCTTTTACAAAGTTTAAAATACTTAAACAAAAAACCTCCAATACTGATAAAAAGCGTAGCAATAATGGTAGATATGACAGTACTGTTATTAATCAAATGCCAAGCATTTTCTATTTCATTAAGCATATTTCATACGCTTTTCTCTTTCTACTTTTCAGAAAAAAACAACCTTATAAAACACGTTTTGTATGGAGCGGCGTGGTGATTAACACGATTCTTTGTTTTGATCTAGGTACCAAAACGGGGTGGGCGATACGTGGTGCAAGTGGTGACATGTTCAGTGGTACCGTGAATTTTCAATCACGCCGTTTTGAAGGCGGTGGAATGCGTTACTTGCGTTTTAAACAATGGCTATCAGAAATAAAGCAGACAGCAGGTCAAATTGACGTGGTGTATTTTGAAGAGGTGAGGCGTCATAAAGGTACAGATGCAGCGCATATTTACGGTGGTTTGTTAGCAACGTTAACGGCGTGGTGTGAACAGCATCAGATACCGTATGAGGGGATACCAGTAAGTACGATTAAGAAAGCGACGACAGGCAAGGGGAATGCGTCGAAAGAAGAGATGATTAAGGCGGTGCGTGCAAAAGGGCACAATCCGAAAGATGATAACGAAGCAGATGCTTTAGCAATTTTATATTTAGTTAAAGAAAGGGAATTGGGGTATGTCCAGTAAATTACCATGGACGAGGCTTTTTGCAGACAAGTGGCTACTTGATCTTGCATATTTGCCAGCTTTTGAAGGTTTCATATATGTTAAGTTGCGCTTTCAAATGCTTCGCACAGGAGAGCCGCTTACGAATAATTTTAAAGTGTTATCTTTATTGGCTGGCTGCTCAGTAAAAAAATTTCAGAAGGCATTAGATCTTTTATTAGAAACTGGACATATCATTTGTTTAGAAGATGGTCGGTTGTGGAACCCAGATGTTGAATTAGAATTAAATGATAGCAAAGAGAAATCAGAAGCAGCAACAAAAGCAGCTCATTCTAGATGGCATAAAACAAAAGGTAAAAATGACAATAATCATATAAAAGAAAACGCATATGCGGATTGCATGCAGAGCGCATACGATGCGCATAGTGTTGCGCAATGCGAACGCAATGCCATTAACAATAACATTAACATATATAAAAAAAATAAAACTAACGTTTTATTAAAAAAAGAAACTGAATTTGAAGATTTAGAAACAATCGATTTGGTTGACGAGCCAATCGAGTGTGATGTTGAAAGCCAATCAGAACAAATCGAAACGTTAGAAACCAACCAACCAATCATTCACGAGCAAGAAAACGTTCCCAAAAAAGCAAAACGAGTGCAAGCTAATCGCGGTTGTCGATTGCCTGCGGATTTTGAACCCGATTACGATTTTGCAATCGAAGAGGGCTTGCCTCCGGAGCGCGTGAAAGTCGAAATCGCAAAGTTTCGAGATTACTGGCGT
>NZ_JBHIQH010000030.1:0-27861 GCF_042196485.1 Bartonella sp. AD24XZML
ATTAGATGAAGGATCTAAAGGATCAGAGGACTCAGAAGGCTTTGGTTCGACAGGGACAGAAGGAGGAGAAACAGTATCCAGAGATGAAGTGTCCTCCGGAGCAGAGGGCTCAGATGGCAGAACATCATTAGTAGAATCTTCAACTGGAACAAACGGTGCAGGCATAGGTTGCACAACAGAAGGAGCCTCTGGAACTGTTGGTACAGAAGGAAGCTCAGGCGGGGCTGATGCAGAAGGAGTAAGCGTTGAATCTGTAGGGATTAATGTTTCAGACGGTTTAGAACCTTCAGGCAAAGAAGGTGTAGATGGCATAAGCGGAGGCTCAACAGAAGAGGGCTGCTCAGGTGAAATAGTCTCTGTTGGTCTTTCAGAAGGAATTGTTTCTGCTTCAGATTGAGGGGGTAAAACTGTAAACGTTGGCTTAGAAGCAGTTTCAGAAGAATCTAATTCAGAACCAATGTAAACACTTTCAAGACGAAAATCCCAAAAATCCCCTTCCCCAGCAACCAATCTATTCTTTGGGTCTGCATTTCCAGAAGAAGAGCTTGGACCATAGCCACGAAGTTTATACTGATAAGGAAATCCATTAACCGTAGTATAACTATTGTTTAACTTAAAAGAACTTTCCTCTGCCGTCCCAGCAACTTGAATAAGTGAAATACTTTGACTCCTTTTATTGCCTGCTTCTTTATCTGAAGTTTTTAAAAGTTCTTCCATCCCAATAAGCGTGGTTCCCAAGACATTCCCATAGATCAAAATACGATCCGTTTGTTCAGAATTAAATGAACCATCATTATTGAGAAACGTGCTCATCTTAATCTGAACATTACCATCTGCACCATATACGTACTCCTCCTCATCTAACTTGTTTACACCACTTTTTTTTCCAATGTACAGCGTTTGATAACCAGTAGATTGATAGTGATCAAAAACAATTGTACTATCCTCAAGATCCACACCTGAAAGCGATGAAACCGTAGCATCTGGTTCCTGCGGATTTTGATATTTGCTTTTGGTAAGATACCATTGAGAACCATTCTTTAAATGTAAATAAATATCAGAGGCATCCTTGGTACGAGAACCTCCTGTAAGTGTAGAGGAATTTGCTTCAACGAGAAGATAAGAATTATTTTCAGCTTTTAAAAACAAATCGCTGGAGATTTTTGTCTTTTCTAACCTAACCTTAGCTCGAGCTCCATAAACACGATCTCCAGCACTATATCCGGCACTATAAATGGCAATACCATCCGGAACCGCAAAATTTGTCTCTGACAAATGAACAGATGCTGTTCCTATAGTAATTCCTCGCGCGCTCGAAAGCGCTGAAGAAGACATATTATACCTTACCAAATCAACCCATACATCTGGACTTAACCCATAAAAATACAGACCATATGCTCCTTTCCCCTGAACAGAAATTTTTGTCTTTTTAACCTTAATATTTGTCTTTTGAAACTCATACAAATGATTAAATTTATTAATTAATTTGCCATTATCATCTGTATAACCTGTAAGATTTTTAATCAAAAAGCCATGCATGCCTGTAAGTTCTACAGAACCACCACTCAATTGAACATCACTACCTTGAGATACCTCAAAAGCTCCCAGTAATTTATCAACATTTTTCTCATCTACTATAACAGTCTCTTGTTTCCCTCTTCCCTTAATGACAGTATTATCAAAAGTATATTGTCCCCCAAACTGTGCTGAAAACCCACCAATCTCATTAAAAGTTACGGTACTGCCTGACATCCTAATCTTTGAACTAAAACTACTAACCAGCCCCATTTCTTGGGTACTATTTAATTCTTGTGTACTATTGAATTCATTTGGTTTAAGCTCAATATTTACACGCACTAAAGCAATATCCGTTCCTATTCCAAATGCATACATAACGCGAGAAGTCCCTGTAATCGCCCCATCTGTCATGCTAATAACTGAATTTTGCGCATGAAGCGCAAGTACATCCTTAAAATTTGCATTTTTTAAATTAAGACGCGCATTACGTTTTAGATATGCACCATATACAGTTCCTTGACGCGAATTATCGCCCGTAACAGTTATCTGAGATGCATCAACAACTGTACCTTGTTCTTCTATATATAAAGCAGCAATAGGAGCAGAATCAGAAGGAACTCTCGAAAAATTTTTCAAATGATAAGTTTTATTTTCAATTGTATGTTTTTTACCATCATTGCATTTATAAAACTGAGCGTTTGGATCACAGAGAGTTTCAAAATTATTAAAATTTGCATTCACACTCACGATTGGCAAAAAAGAAACAATAGCCGTTGTAATAAATAAAAATCTATAACCCCTTAATACATTAACCATAATTCTATTCCCAATTTTTCCTTCTCCCCCTGTTAGTTAAAAATAAAAAAATATTCCCCATAACATTAAGTTAAACACACTAACAATAGCAAGTATAAAACTTAAATAATCACTTTATACTTCATAAAACACTCTATAACTTATGTAAAAATTACTCTATATTTCATAGGCACCTAAAAACGATAGTATAAACCGCCTGAAAAAATAATCCCTGAAAAACCACCTTTTCTAAGGCAATGCTGATAAGTTACATCTCCATGCAAAGCAAAGTTTGAAGACAACTGAGCCTTCAA
Organism: Bartonella sp. AD24XZML; assembly: GCF_042196485.1. Classification (NCBI taxonomy): domain Bacteria; kingdom Pseudomonadati; phylum Pseudomonadota; class Alphaproteobacteria; order Hyphomicrobiales; family Bartonellaceae; genus Bartonella; species Bartonella sp. AD24XZML. The sequence continues at coordinate 2,628 of NZ_JBHIQH010000030.1, forward strand.
TCTCATTCCAGTTTCTAGAGAAGAGCCAAAAGCCCTTATTGGAATTCATCTCCAAACCGCACACGTTGTTTTCCTCTAAAATTAATGGCAAGCTGAAGCTTGCAATTGAAAGAAACAACAAGAACCTCTTCAGAAGCAGCAAGCATCTTTCTTAAAGACCACCAACACGCATCACCCACAAATCAAGTTTTCCCATCTCAATATCAAAACCATCAATATCAGACGCCTTATCAAACCGCACATTTTGATAAATAACCTAAACCTGCGGATCAAAAATAACCCCTTTATGCCCTGTCATAAATGACTTGCCCGCAATCAATGAAGCACTCAAAGGTGTTTCCTTCAATGTTGCTGTCTTGCCTCTTGCTTGCGTGAGAACATCCCCTTTAAATAAACCATAGGAAAAAAGGACATCTATATATAAAGCCTGTATCATGCTGCATGCTGCCATATACTGTAATAGACCATTTATCAAATGTACTTTTTTGTTTTCTTTAACACCTTGAGGTTGTAGAGAGTTTTTTTTCCATTATTCTCCATTATTCCAAAGCTCAAAGTGTGATGTGTATCCTCAATCGCATTGAGCAAGACACTTGCCTCTATACCATGAACATCAGAACCTGAATCTTACCTTCATCAAAGGAAAAAATCGCCCTGCTTCACACCAAACACAGATTGAGATAACGTAGTATTTCTACCACTTTTCTTTTCGCCATTTCCTGTAATAGAACTCTTTTTAAAAGAAGTTTTATTATCTTTTGACACAACCACTGCTGATGTAATCTTCTCAGATCTCTTTAATTCTAAAATTTCATCAGTTCCTGAAACGCCTTTTTCCCCTTTACTTTTTTGCGGCTTCATAACTATGTTATGAGATCGTATTGTAAAAATAACACCTGTAGCCCTCCTATCCAATCCACTCATATATAACTTATTACGACTTCCAAAAGTACGAGAAGCATCAACTGTATCACACGAATACGACTAAAAAGAGAATTACACGAAGGGTTATAATCTTCTGTACTCACATCTATATTGTGCGCGAAGAAAGAAATAGAGGTCGTAAGAGAACACACACACATGGCGTTTTAGTACTTTAATCATAATTTAGTCTAAACTTTCTTTATTTTATCTTCATAAAAAACTGAAAAGCACACCTGGTTCATCTACTTATTATTCTTATTATGTACCGTTACATATAATTTGTTTTGTATTATATGTAAAGACAAAAATCAGAAAAACAACACAACAAAACCATGTTTTGTGCTTATGTCTTTCGCAAAGGATGTATTAAAGAAAAATACAATTAAAAATGATAACTTAATCCACCAGAAAAATGCGTTCCGGAAAAGCCGTCACTCGTAAATTTATGCTGATAAATCAGATCACTATGAAAAATAATTTTTGGAGATAATTGCGAAAAAACACCAAATCCAGCTTCTAAAGAAGTCCCAAAGGAACCAAGCTGGAAGGCATCTTTAAAATATACAAATTGTTTATCATCAAAACTACGAATAAAATGAAGCTTACCATAGAATGAAAGAACATGTGCATCTTTATCTTTAGTAAATGTAAGTGTCTTCGTTAAATACCCACCAATACGCATCCCCCAATGATCTGGGCTTTGCATATCAATATTAAAATTATCAATATCACGAGTCTTATGAAACTGGAGATTTTGATAAACAAACTGAACCTGTGGTTCAAAAATAAAATATCGGCTGCCTATCATAAACGTTTTACCAGCAGTTAAGGAAACACTTAGGGGCTTCCCTCTCAATGCAGCCGTTTTACCTCGCTCAAGTGTGAGAACATTTCCATTAAACAAACCATAAGAGAAGAGACCATCCATATAGAGACCCGTATCATGCTGCATGCTTCCATATGCTGTGATTGTCCATTTATCAAATATACTTTCTTGACTTTGTTTAACCTTTCGAGGCTGCAACGAAAGTTTGCCATAATTTCCCATAATCCCAAAAGATGTCGTACTGTATGCACTTTCGATTTTCTTGAGTAAAATACCTGCCTCTAGTGCATTATAATCAAGCTCACCGCCATAATCACCATATTTAAATGCAGACAAATTTGAAGTATAATGATGATGTCCACCGTAACCGCGCAAAAACAAAACGGGATTTTCATCATTTTTCAACAACCGACCAGAAACAATTCGCAGCGCTTGCAACTGCTTGCTTTGATTACTGATATCCATCAATCCAGCATAAAATAAAGTATTTGGCACAAGAATATAAGTCAAAACCTGTGGAACAACGACTCTCACATTTGGCTCAAAATGAGAAGAAAGCTCAAAAACAGATGCCGAAACAGAAGAACCAGACGCAGGTGGAGTAACAACAGAAGGAGTGGGTGAAACAGATGACTGAACAGGTGAACCAGATGCAACTGGGGAAACAACAGAAGGAGTGGGTGAAACAGATGACGGAACAGGTGAAATAGATGCAACTGGGGAAACAACAGAAGGAGTGGGTGAAACAGATGGCGGAACAAGTGAACCAGATTCAGGTGGAGCAACTGGATTAGATTTAGCAATAGCGGGAACAACAGGCGCAAGAGAGGAAAGAGGATTGGGGATCTCAAGCACAAAAACATCAGATACATTAAGTGTGGTCGTAAGATGGGAATCCCTATCAGGAGAATCTACAGGAGAAGAAAGACTTGGCTCCTGAGGTTTTTGCTGAGAGTTAGAATCAATAGAACCATCCTCACCTCCAGTAATATTAGGATGAATTTTAAGAACAGAAGGAATATCATCAGAAGAAGGGGGAACAACCAAATCAAGAACAGGAAAAACTTTAGTGGAATCAACAAATTGACTTTCAAGTCGGAAATCCCAAAATGTTCCAGAGTTTTTAAGCACTCTTTGATTGGAATCTGCCGCCCCTAAAGAAGAGCTTGGACCATAACTCTTAAGATGATACAGATAGGGAGAGGCTTCAAGTGTGACATACCCCCCATTTAACTGAAAAGAATCTTCCATGGCTTTTCCATAAACCTGAATAATGGAAATCCCCTGATTATTACCGCCCTCTCCCGTCAATGCCCCTGAGCTTCCAGGAACACTATACACATGGACTGTCGTTTTTCCTTCAAGATCACCATTGATTAAAAGCCGGTCAGTTTTTTGCTCTTGCAGAGCTCCGCCTTTATCCAAATATGCATTAAGATAAAGACGCGCATCGCCTTGTGCACGATAGACAGTCCCCGATCCTTTTCCGATGAGAAGTGTCTGATAACCATCTGTTGTTTTAGATTTTAATTCTTCAAAAACAAGAGAACTATCCGTAAGATTGACCGATGAAATAGAAGAATAATCTTTTAACCTAGAACCAGAAGCATCAGAATTTTGCAATTTGTCATATTTTGGTCGCGATAAAATCCACTTTGAACCATTTTTTAAATCTATCTTAGCTGTAGAACTTTCATCAACATGTGCGCCTCCTACAAGGGTAGAAGCATCAGCCTCAATCTTTACATTAGAACGCTCAACAGCTTTCAGGAGTGAATCACCAGAAACTGTTGAATTTTGTAAGAGTTTAACATAACTTTCAAATTCGTGGCTATAAATAGCCGTACTTTCTGGAGTCATAAAAGTTGTCTTTGTCAAATGGACAGTCCCTTTTCCAGGTATAATTGTTTTTTTATCATTTAAGACAGCTTCCCAAAAAAAGTGCATGCCATTAAATCCATTCCCTCTCACAAAAACATTGGAATATTTTATATGAGCAGCATTATGGTTATTCCCCTGCACTACAATGCCATGAACATTGTCGACATTAACGTTTCCCTTCTGGAAATTAAGAGAGCCTTTCCCCTGAAGCATACTAAAAGCAGAACCTTCACGATGATTATCTGTATTTGTTCCCTGTTTCCCCCTCCCAGTAATAGAAACGCCCTCTAAATTAATTTCTCCATCTCCTCCTGTTTGAACACCAATACCATCAGCAAAATCAATTTTTCCTCCTTTCATATAAATTTTTGCACCATTATGACTCAAAAGACCTATCGCATCAGAAGATATCTTAATCTCTGTCTTGGTCAAAGAAACAAACGACCCTTTACCCCCAACACTGATCCCCATTCTGGTTGCTTTAATCACCCCATCCTGCATCTCAAAAGCTCCCTCATCATTAATATCGGCCCCTATCGACACATCATTTAACATGGAATCAAATAGAGCAACGCCTCCCCCATTTGAGGACTTTACAGCTGTTGTCCAAGCGTTTGTTTCTGAATGTCCATTTGCATTCGAAACACCGTTAATGATTATAGCCTCTCCCTCAATGACTGTATTTTTCCCTGATGCCTCTATGGCAGCATCAGAACTTTCACCCGTAAGTTGATAAGTTTTCTTGGCAATTTCATGCGTTTTACCATCATTACAGCGATAAAATGAGGCACTTTCGTTACATGAATATTGCTTCTTCTCAGAAGAAATCTCACCTGCATCAGTATTGTATACAAAGAAAAAAATAACCGTTGTAAAATGACATAAAGAGAGATGATTTTTAAACATAATTTTCTACAAACTTTCTTCCCCTTCTCTAAAAACAAAAAACACGCGTTCTGTTTAATAACTTTGGTTACGCGTGATAATTTAAAATCACGTTTTGTATTTTATATATCCACCCTATATTTTATGTAAAGCCAGAATCCCAAAATATCACAATTTAAAATTGTATTATTTATAAAAACGCGTAAAAATATAGATAGAAATAAAAATTCCACCCTAAAGCGGTGATTTCAAGAGAATTTAATAAAAATACACTAAAGGAAGAAAAACAGCATAAGAAGCAAAAACTGCAAATCAGAAAGCCTTATCTCGTTTCTAAAAAGAAACAAACTTGCTCATGCAAAAAAAACATTTTTTTAAAAAACTTATTTAAAAAGTTGCAAACAAATAATAAAAAACCACAAGCTATGCTTGTGGTTTTTTAAACAACTTACCTCAAGATGATCATCCTAAAAACGATAGCGCAATCCACCAGAAAAACTGATTCCAGAAAAACCACCTTTACTCAACTTATGCCGATAAACCAAATCACCATGAAGCGCAAATTTTTGAGACAAACGAGCATTAAGACCTAATCCAGCCTCTAGAGAAGAACCAAAAGCCCCTAACTGGAAAGAATCTTTAAAGCGCACAGACCTTTCTTTTCCAAAATCATGAGCAAAATGAATCTTTCCATAAAAAGAAACATCACGATCTTTTTCAGACGCAGTAAGAGTCTTTATCAAACGACCACCCATACGCACCATCAATTGATCAAGTTTATCCATCTCAATATTAAAATTATCAATATCGCGGGCCTCATTAAATTGAAGATGCTGATAAACAACCTGAACCTGTGGATCAAAAACAACACCTTCATATCCTGTGGCAATTTTCTGACCACTCATCAAGGAAACACTTAAAGGGTTACCCTTCAATGTTGCCGTTTTACCCCGTGCAGTTGTCAGAACATCTCCCTTAAACAGACCATAAGATAACAAACCATCAACATAGAATCCTACATCATGCTGCATACTGCCATAAACTGTAGCAGTCCATTTATCAAATGTACTTTTTTGGCTTTGTGCAACATCTCGAGGTTGTAGAGAAAGCTTTCCATAAGACCCCATCACCCCAAAGGATATAACACTGTCAACATTTTCAACAGTTTGTAGCAAAACACCTGTCTCTAGTGCATAGTACCCTAGATCTCCCCCATAACCATATTCAAGCGCAGATAAATCTGAGGCATAACGATAACTCCCACCATAGCCACGCAAAAATGAAGCAGGATTTTCATGAATTTCCAACATTCCACTAAAATTAGTCCGTACTATCTCTAACTGCTTGTTTTGATTACTGATATCTATCAAACCAGCGTGGAATAAACTATTTGGCAAAAGCAGATAAGTTGGCACCTGAGGAACAACAACCTTAACGCCTTGCCTAGAATGATGCTCACCACCTAAACCAAGTTTAGAACTCTGAGTTAATCTAAATGTAGTATCAGAATCAATAAATCCATTTTCGAGGCGGAAATCCCAAAAATCTCCTTCACCTTCGACTAATCTTTGAGACGCACTCGCTCTTCCTAATTCAGAGTTTGGGCCATAAGCATGAAGCCTATATTGGTAAGGTAGACCGTCCAATGCAATATAATCACCATCCAACAAGAAAGAATCTTTCTCTGCTGTTCCAGAAACCTGAATAATCGAGATACCTTTGTCATTTCCATAACGCTCCGTACCACCTCCAGGACTTCCTGAAACACCATGCACATGTACTATCGTTTTTCCTTCAATATCACCATGGATTAAAAAACGATCCGTTTTTTGATTCTGAAGAGCCCCCCCCTTATTCAAATAAGTGTTGAGATAAAGATGTGCATTACCCTGTGCTTTATAAACTTCACCTGTTCCTCTCCCAACACGAAGGGTTTGATAGCCATCAACTATGTTAGTTTCTGGTTGTTCAAAAATAATAGAACTATCAATAAGATGTATTAATGAAATTGATGAAACACCTATAGAACTAGGAACTTGCAAATTTTTATTTTTCGGTCGTGATAAAATCCATTTTGAATCACCTCTCAACCGAAATTCAGCAGAAGAACTTTCATCAACATGTGCCCCCCCTACAAGTGTAGAAGCATCCACTGAAACCTTCACCAAAGAGCCATCCTCAACCTTCACTAATAAATCTCCAGAAAGTTTGGAATTATCCAACAGCCTAACAACACCACCAGATCCTCTGCTATAAATAGCTGCACTCTTTGGAACTGTAAAAGAGGTTCTTTTCAAGCTAACAATCCCTCGTACGGGTAAGTTCGTTTTTGGAAGACTTCCGAACATCTTTTCCTCACCCGTAAAAATATAAAAATAATGAGGATACTCGTGATCCTTCATTTCCTCATTTCTGTCTCCTAGTCCCTCCCAAAAACGCAACCCATAAGACGTATTACTTTCTACCAAAACCGTAGAATCCAAGATACTTATAAAACTAGCCTTCCCATCGATATTATTCCCATGCATTGAAAAACCATGAGCATTGGCTAGATTAACTTTACCTTTCTCAAAATGGATAACCCCACTAGACGCATGAAAAGCTGAATTTTCATTATGGTCATCTATACCCATCCCCTGACTACCTTGTTCGGTAATAGAACTACTCCTTAAATCGACCTGTCCCCAATTTCTTATTTTAACTCCGATACCCTTTGTAAAGTTAATCTCTCCTCTTTCTATAATCACTTGTCCATGTTCACTCGCCACGACCCCATACTTCCAAAAACTTTCTTTTGAAATAACAGCACTTGAAGCATCCTTAACAGTTATATTTTCCCCTAAGAGAAGTGTTTTTCTTCCAGATGCTTGTATAGCAACAGTTTCATTCGTATTTTCATCAGTTTTTTGATAATTTTTATTGTAAAAGTAGTGTTTTTTACCATCATTACACCGATAAAATTCACTATTCATAATACATGAAAATTGATCCTGATTATTTTGTGTCTTACCATTAACGCCAGAACGATCTTGTACCCCAGTATTAACAACAGCACCACCTTGAACCGTAGCATCAACATTGTGTGCAAAAAAAAGAAATGCTGTTGTAAAAGTACATAAGGAAAAACGATTTTTAAATAGATTGACCATAATTACACCATAATTTTGCCCATAAAAGTAACACGTAATGTATCAAAGAAAACTTAACAAAGAGAAAAATTAGTACGTTTTGGATTAACTGTGCAGACCTTATTAAGGCTTTTTGTGTTTTGTGTAAATATGGAATTTAAAAGTTACTAAAAATACAGACTAAATCTATTTTTTTTATAAAGGAATTTGCAAAAATATAACTGAAAAATGAGAGAAAAATCATCTTTAAAGTTGTTATTTAAAAGCAGCTTTAAGAAATTTTTGTACATTAAGAATGTCTATTTTAACTGTTGTTTAATCAATACCCAAAGCGTGTATAATTAATATTCGAGATAAATATTATATTGAAACAATGGGCACTCGTAAGCAGACAAAACTGAATATATGCCAAAATTGGGAAGCAAAGCTATCACATACAGCTGTTTTAGGCAGTATTTATGGAAATACGAACTAATTTAGAAAGAGGAGGAAAGTGTAAAAATTAAAATCTGTTCCGATTTTTACCATCTCTTTTCAACATTTAAAAATATTCAGAGCCGTATCTAAAAGGTGAAAATGACATATAATTTTATCTTTTTATTTATCACATTCTTTAAAGAAAACGCACTTTCAAAAAATAATACGTTATTTATGTTTCTAATCCACCAATTTTCTCAGATATATCTCATTATTTCCATCCCCATTTCATAACGACAGCAGATATAATATCAAGTTTATCGGATACAGCCCTCATTGCACCTGAGTAGCACCTTTGTCTTTGCCAATTTCTAATATTGTAAATCCTCTCCTCTTAACATAATCCCCCAAATTATATTGACTCCTTTCTTAAACGATTATCCACTTGCTAATTTTACATATAATAGACAAAGGAATGCTTTTTATGGATTCATCATAAGAGCATTGAAAATATTTCAGCGCCCTAAATTAAAAAATATCTTTATAAATCAAAATATTATAAATAATATAATAATCACTCTGAAATACGCGTTTTGAAACAATAACGTACAAACTCTTCAGACTTTTCAAAAAAATGAAAGAAGTCCAACCTAAAAGCATATTAAAGATATGCAAAATCACACTCTCGTAAAAATTCTATAACACAAAATGAATAGATAATGAGAAAAAGCCACAAGTATAACTTGTAGCTTTTTGAAAGATTAATCAAAAACAGAAATAATACTAGAAATGATAACGCAATCCACCTGAAAAACTCGTTCCAGAAAAACCAGCTTTCGTTAGTTTGTGCTGATAAACCAAATCGCCGTAAAGCGCAAAATTTTGAGATAATTGGGCATTAAAACCTAACCCAGTTTCTAACGAAGAACCAAAAGCACCTAGCTGAAAAGCATCTTTAAAATGCACAAATTGTTTTCCTTCAAAACCATGAGCAAGATGAAGCTTGCCATAGAAAGAAACAACCTGAGCCTCATCAGTAGCAACCAGCCTCTTTGTTAAACGTCCTCCAACACGCCCTACCCACTGATGAAGCTTTCCTAAATCAATATCAAAGCCGTCCACATCACGCACCTTATTAAATTGAAGATATTGATAAACAACCTGAACTTGCGGATCAAAAACAAAACCGTCCTCCCCCACCATAAACGTTTTACCAGCAGTTAATGAAGCACTTAAAGGGAAACCCTTTAATGTTGCCGTCTTGCCCCGTGCAGTTGTTAGAACATCACCTTTAAACAAGCCGTAAGACACAAGACCATCAACGTAAAAACCTGCATCATGCTGCATACCACCATATGCCGTAACTGACCATTTATCAAATGTACTTTTTTGACTCTGCTCAACATTCAAAGGTTGCAAAGAAAATCTCTCGTAAGCCCCGATAATTCCAAAAGAAGTGGAACCATACATATTTTCGATTGCTTTCAGCAAAACGCCTGCCTCTATGGCATTATAATTAAACTCGCCGCCATAACCATATTCAAGCGCGGAAAGATTTGAAGTATAACGATGATTGCCGCCATAACCGCTCACAAAAAAGAGAGGGTTTTCACGACTTTCTAATAAGCTCCCAGAAGTAATTCGCAAAGCTTCTAACCGCTTATTTTGATTGTTAACATTCATCAAACCAATATGACGTAAAGCATTAGGCAAAAGGAGATAAGTCGGAACCTGCGGAACAACAGCCTTAACGCCCGGCTTAGGACGAGGATGAGGCTCCGGAGCTGGTTCTGGAGAAGGTTCTGGTCCCGGAATTGGCTTAGGAGCAGGATCTGGTTTAGGTTGAACATCAGAATCTATAGACCTACTTTCAAGGCGGAAATCCCAAAAATCTCCGCTCCCTTCAACTAATCTCTGATTCATGCTTGCTTTTCCAAACTCAGATCCTGGACCATAACTATAAAGCTTATACTGATAAGGTAATTCGTTTAACGCTACATAACCACCTTCCAACTGAAAAGAATCTTGCTTTGCTTCTCCAGAAACCTGAATGATTGAAATACCTTCAGCATTCCCCCCCTTTCCCGTATATCCTCCTGGACTTCCTGCAACTCCATGCACTTGGAGCTTTGTTTTTCCCGAAACATCACCATGAATTAAAACACGATCAGTCTTTTGATGATTAAGAGCACCACCACTATTCAGGTATGTATTAAGGGAAATAGAGGCACCTTCCCGTGCTCTATAAACCTCACCCTTTCCCTTTCCAATACGAAGAGTTTGATAATCATCAACAGAAGGAGATTCTGGTCTTTTAAAATGAATAGAACTCTCATCCATAAGACTGACTAATGAAATAGAAGAATCATTTGCAACCTTACGTTGATCTTTTTGCACCTGTTGTGGTAAAATCCATGTAGAATGACCTCCCAGATAAAGTTCGGCATGAGAATCTTTATCAACGTGAGTACGACCTTCAAGGGTAGAACCATCAGCCAAAACCGTTATAGAAGCCCCTTTCTCAGCTCTTAATAAAAAATTCCCTGAACGAAGAGTACTTTTCATCAAACTCACCGCACCAGAAATAAGGTTTTCACCATAAAGAGCCGTATCGTCTGAAACAGAAAACTCTGTGGTATCAAAATTAACAACTTCCAATCGTGGTGGAGCTTTTTCTTCCTCTAATGAAATCTCCTCTTTTTTATCCCCATCTTCGCTCCATGGCTTTTCTCCCTGAAAATAGATACCATAAGATCCCTCACCCTTTACTGTAACAGAAGAAGACTTAAAATTAGCCTCGGTCACATAAAAGTTATTCGATAAATCTTCAGTTTCATCTTTTGAGTCAGAACGTTCTGGTACAACACTAAAAGACTTGACGGGATTTTCTAATAATATACCATGTGCATCCTCAACCTTAATAGACCCCCCTGTAAACTCAACACGTCCCCCTTCATCCATTAAAAAAGCTGCATCATTTTTGTCTTTGTGTCCCTTTCCAGTAAGAGTAACACCATCGAGAATCACCGTGCCTCCCAACATCGCAGAAATCCCATGACTGTTGGTAAAGTTAACCTCCCCACCTTCCACCCAGATATCTGCACCGCTATAACTGGAAAGACTTACCTTCCCATCACGCGTATTAACTTTTGTATCCTTTAAAATAACCAATGAATTCCCCACGGCTTCAACAGCCCTATCACTGTCCTCTATAATCCCCTGCTTTATCTCAATTATCCCATTATGAGCGAAAAGAGCTAACTTTGTATTTTGAAGCGTCGGTTTTTTCAAAACAATCTTTCCGTCATCTGATACAGCCACACCACGCAAAAAAGATTTATCAGAAACTTCACTGCTAACAGTTACATTCTCTCCATAAACTCTGGTCCCTATCCGTTTCACCGTTATAGCAGTAGGATCAACAGGATAGTTGGAAAAGTTCTCTTTCGTAATTGTATAAGATTTATTATCAATTTTAGGATCTATCCCACAATTATCACATACATAATACAACCCACTATGGTAATAAAACCCAGGATTCACTCCTCTTCCATCAGAGTCTGCATCTTTAACAGAGTTATTTACATTATCCTTATGTCCATTCCATCCCTCCACTCCACTAAGCTGACGATAATCATTTCCTCCACGAATACCCTCATCGTTATTGCCAACATTAATCATATTAGAAGGGTAATAATTATCCCCACTCTCTCCAGGAAGCTTATGCTTATTACTCCCGCTAAGATGAGGAGAAGAATTAGCAGAGACAACTGGGATAACCTTTATAACATAAGGTTTACTATCCTTCCCCTCTGCAGCCGCATACACTTCTCTTCCATTTTGAAGCAAAGAGAGGATAGCTGTTGTACAAGCACATAAACATACATGATTTCTAAAAACTTTAATCATAGTTCCCTCGAAACTTTCCTTCCCCTCTCATTAAAAACAAAAGCACTTACAAAACACCCCATTGCACACCTCAAAAATACGAAAAGTGTAACAAAAGAACATGCCTCATGCTCATCTGAACTGTGTAATGAATTATCCCAATAAATTTGGCAAAAGCTCTACGCCAAAACCACCTATAAGAGAACAATTACAAAAACACACTTTATGAGTGTATAATGCATTCTGTATTTCGTGTAAAGAAAAAATAAAACCAGTGCGTGCAATTAATTAAAAACACAATCAAACCTTGTGATCTTTAAAAATTAATCCACAAGGAGATGAATGAAACAATGACTTAAATCAGTAGAAAACAAACTCTCAAAAACGAGCTTTAGAAAACATCAAATATTATATTAGATAATATCAATACAGTACTAAAAAGGATAACGTAACGCATACCGGTCTGCTGAACGCTTAAAAAGCCGATAAAAGCGAGGCACTCTATCGCATCAGTAGCAGCATAAATTTTAAGAAAATTCGCTTTAGTGGAGAAAAGTGCTCTCATGCATAAAACAAACTATGTCTTTTTTGCTTAATAAAGAAGACGAGATTTTTTAAGAACAACACAAGTTGTTATAAAGAAAAAAGGCAGCACAATGTGCTGCCTTTTCTAAAAAGGTACATAGTGTACCTTATATTAAAACTGATAACGTACTCCTCCAGAAAAACTTGTTCCCGAAAAACCAGCCTTATTAAGCTTATGTTGATAGAGAATATCAGCATGCAGAGAGAACTGTGGCAACAATTTGGCATTAAAACCTAATCCAGCCTCTAGAGAAGAACCAAAAGCTCCTAACTTGAAAGCATCATTGAAATGCACAGACTGTTTTCCTTCAAAACCATGAGCAAGATAAAGCTTACCATAGAAAGCAATAGCATTCACGCCTTCAGAACCTGTAGGAATCTTGGTTAAGCGTCCACCAACACGTGCTACCCACTGATTAAGGTTACCCATTTCAATATCAAAATTGTCAATATCACGAGCTTTATTAAACTGGAGATGTTGATACACAACCTGAACCTGCGGATCAAAGACAAAACCCTTATATCCTGTCGCAATTGTCTGACCACCAGCTAAAGAAACACTCAAAGGATTACCTTTTAATGTTGCTGTTTTACCCCGTGCAAGGGTGAGAACATCACCTTTGAACAGACCATAGGATAAAAGACCGTCAACATAGAAGCCAACATTATGCTGCATGCTACCATATACCGTAGCAGTCCATTTATCAAATGCACTCTTCTGACTGTGCTCAACATTCACAGGCTGCAGAGAAAGTTTTCCATAAGTTCCCATAACGCCAAAGGATATAGCACTGTCAGCATTTTCAATAGTTTGCAGCAGAACACCTGCCTCTACACCATTATAACTAAGATCACCTCCGTAACCATATTCAAGTGCGGAAAGATCTGAAGCATAACGGTAACTTCCACCATAGCCGCGCAAGTATAAAGCAGGATTTTCACGAACCTCTACCATTCCTGTAGAAGTCATCCGTAACGTCTCCAATTGCTTATTTTGATTGCTAATATCCATCAAACCAGCGTGGAATACACTATTAGGCAAGCTGAGATAAGTTGGAACCTGTGGAACAACAGACCTTACAAATTGTTCAGGAAGGGCAGCAGATCTAACAGACTTAACATACTGATTTTCTAAACGGAAATTCCAAAATTCTCCACCTTCCTTAACAAATTTCTGCTGAACATGCTCCTGTTTCGAAGTCGCTTCTGGAGCATAAGCACGAAGGGTGTATTTGTAAGGTGAGTTTCTCAGTGCAACATAATTGCCATCGAGTTGGAAAGAGTCTTTCTTCGCTTGACCATAGACCTGAATCATTGAAACAGTATGAGCAATCTTGGCATTCGCTTTACCATCTCCTACATTGCCCGCATCACCTCGTACATGTATTTTTGTTTTTCCAGAAACATCACCATGAATGACAAGCCGATCAGTGACTTGCTGATCACTCGGATCACGAGGATTTAAACGTGCATTGAGATGAATTACAGCATTACCCTGTGCCGCATAAACAGTTCCTTTCCCATTTCCAATATGGAGAGTCTGATATTTGCCTTCAGATTCCGAAGGTGCAAAATCAATAGCACTATTTACAAGACTTACAGAAGAAATGCATGAATCCACACATCCTGAATCTAGAGTTTCCAAATTCCTCTGTGCTCTTCTTTTTAGAATCCACTGTGAACTATTAGCCAAGTCTAATTTTGCATAAGAATTTTTATCAACGCGAACACCGCCTGTAACAATAGAATTATCAACAGAAACCGATATATTGGAATCATTCTCGGCTTTTAATAACAAGTCACCAGCAAGGGTTGTTTTATTTTCTAATGAAACACGACCACCAGAATTATTACCATAGATAGCTATACCATTTGCAACTTCAAAATCAGTTTTTTTCAATGAAATTGCCCCCGTTACGCCTATAGTTGCATTCTCCTGTCTGGATACAGCGCTCCGCTTAACAACACTTGTTTGCTCAGTTGCTAAATCCTTACTTCGATTTTGTTGTCTCGCTTCCTTCTGTGTTTCCCCATCAAAATATATGCCGTAGACTCCGTCACCTTCCACTTTAACAGTAGAAGACTCGATATTTACGTGATTCATAGTAGGACGAACGTCAGAAGATCTCCTTCTCCTAGAAGAGCCGGTCTCAACAGCATCCCCACTCTTCATAACCCACACAGCATGGGCATCAGTAACAACATTTCCATTCTTAAAATCAACAGAAGCATTATCCCTCACCAGAAAAGCTGCACGCCCAAAGTTATCTACAGAATCTAACTTACCCTGTCCTTTTTTCGCAGTAATATTAACTTTGTCTAACTCAACGCTTCCCCCAGCTTCTGACCTCACAGCCACTCCCTTTTCCAAAGTAATAGCCCCAGAGTCCATAGACACCTTACCAGCCTGACTCGCCAAACCAGCCACAGCTAAATCCCCCGTTACGTTAATCTTCATATCCTTCAAATTAACAGATGATCCAGAACCTGCCAAAGCACCCACATAAAGCGCATCTACTGTTCCACCAATCATCTCGACCGTTCCACCTTTTTGCGCTTCAAGCCCAATCACAGAAGACCGAATTGTGGAGTTTTTATCTAAAACAACTTTTGCATTGTTTTCTGCAAGCACAGCACTCACAGCCTGTAATGTAGTAGAATCAACATTATTTCTACTACCAGAAGAATCCGCACCACTAATTGTGGCCCCTTCTAGCTTAATAATTGTATTCTGATTTGTTGCATGCATAGAACGTTGAGTTGCCTCACTTGCTTTCAGTGTAATGTTTGCCACTGTACGTGTTTGACCATCACTACACAAGTAAGTAGCCGGCACCCCATTCTCACCATTATTCATATCACCACATATAGAAGAAGCCGTTTCCTTAGAAGAAACATTTCCATTACCAGAATGACTAAGCATAAGAACACGCCCAACAGCTCTACTAGAATGAGAAGCAAGTGCATCAGAAGAAGGTGCAGCGAATTTTTCAGAAACTGCAAGTGCAGAAGGACTCATAGAAGCAGCTGATCTTATAGGTGCAGGACTTTTAGATACAATACGATAGCCCGATGTTACAGAAATCCCATCGGCAGATATTACACTTCCCCTACCTGTATCAGATCTCCCACGTGAATTAACTCTTGAAGGTACTAACGATCCTGAAACTCTAGATGAAGGAGGAGTAACAGATGAAGAGGTACGTACTATAGCCTCAGGTGTTTCAGATTCCTCAAAATCTTCTTCTTCATCATAATCATCTTCATAAAATTCATCAGATGATTCAGATCGCAAAAGCGAATCGCCTCGAGCAGGGATTACAGATGCCGATTCCCCAGATACAGGAGGAGTTATGGATTCACTATTCACTTCACCGGCTCCAGTATCAGTAGTAGCCGTATGAGCAGCAGCGAGAGATATAACATATTCATTTTCTAAACGAAAATCCCAAACATCTGTACTGCGTACAAGCAATGTCTTATCGAAATACTGCATTTTCTGAGGTGTAGTTGGACCATAAGCACGAAGAACATACTTATAAGGCAATCCTTTTGGTGTAATATAACCCCCTTCTAGCTTAAAAGAATCATTCTCTGCTCGTCCAAAGACTTGAATAATTGAAATACTATGGGGTTTATTCTCATCTTGTTGTGTTCCTTCTGAAGTATCTTTTACATGCACTATCGTTTTTCCAGAAACATTACCATGGATCAAAAGCCGGTCAGACATTTGATCATTATCCGAATCACTAGGAACTAAACGCGCATTAAAGTAAATATAAGAATTTCCAGAAGCAGCGTAAACCGCACCATTCCCATTCCCAACGCGAAGCGTTTGATAACCTCTATCTTCACCTTCGGATCGGAGAAACGCAATAACACTATTGCTGAGATCTACAGACGAGACACACGAATCTATACAATCCGTATCCGAAGCTTCATTACTATACTTACTCTTTGTTAAATGCCACTCTGAATCAGATAAAAAAAGGTTAGCACTAGCGGTTTTATCAATGCGCGCAGAACCTACAATACTAGATTCATGAGCAAAAACCGACAAACTAGAAGAACCTGTAGCACGCAACAACAAATCACCAGAAACTAATGTGTCTTTCCCTAAAACAACATAACCACTCAAATCGTTACCATAAATGGCCACACTATCTGGAACTTTGAGAACAGAACGTCTTAAAAGAACCATATGCGTCCCATCTTCCTCTGGAAAAGATGAAGATGCTTGGCTCTCTACATCACCTCCAGAAGCTACTGTAGCTACAGTTTGTCCTGCAACATCACCACTTCTTCTAACTCTAGCACTTGAGTCTTCCCCTTCTTCACTTTGATCATTTACTTCTAAACTTGTTTTTTCGAATCCCGGTTCACTTTCACCAAAATATATACCATAAGAACCTCTATTCTCCACTGTAATAACCGAATAATTGATAGCAGCACTAATGTTGACATAGTCATCAGCAAAAATATTATCAACAAATTCAGTAAACTCATCGGCGCCTCTACTATCAGAACTTGAAGTAATAACATTAAAGAGACCATCTTCAATACTATAATTACTATCTATCCATAGAGCAATAGTATTAGAACCGTTAAAGGTTACACGATTAGAAGAAACAAAACCACCATCCAATAAAAAGACAACACTTGGATCCAGTACACTAGAAGCAGCCTCTTCATCTAAAGTTCCTTCTGGAGATTCCTCTCTGTCTCTCTCTTTTTCAACAATATTAATTCTAACATCTTCTAGCTTAACAAATCCCTCGTCTTCCGCCCAAATTCCCACACCACCTTTTTCGAAAGTAATTGATCCAGATTTCATCGTTATTTGAGATCCACCAGAACTATGTAAACCAACTGCATACAGAGGTACTTTCTCATTAACGACTTCCACATTAATATCTGTTCCCTCTAAAAAAATAGACGATTCAAAACTAGCTGTAGCACCCAAAAAAGTTTTTTTGATGCTTCCTCCCTTCATATGAATATTTCCTTTGTACCCAGCCTCAAGACCAGTAACAAAGTCCTCGATCTTTGACTTCAGCAAATCAACCTTTGCACCTGCTAACGAAAATACAGCACTCCCAACCCCCATAATAGCAGTTCTAGCACTAAAATCTTGAGGATCTACTCCAATGATAGATACATTTTCTATCTTTACACTTGTCGCCTTAGCAATAGCTACAGTTTTGGAGACAGGCCCCTCTACAATATCAGAACGCAAAGAGTTAGCACCACCTGCCGTTCTGACACCTCTGGAACCAGCTTTTCCTGTTACAGTGCTAGAATGCGAACGATCCGTCTTATCTATAACAAGACGTCCCGCTGCAAATACAGCATTATCACTGTATTTTTTTACACGAATCTTACCTCCTTTTATTGTATGTTCTTTACCGTCTACACATACAATGGACCCACGCTCTGAATCATCAGAACTATTCTCACACATATCTGTATGGTTTTTAGGGAAAAGCGCAAAAAGAGGTATTCGTGAACCATGAAGTTGTTTTAAAGAAACGTATCTTCTAGGCAATGCAGGCTTTGCTTCTAATGAAGGCTCAATTGCCACTTCTAAAAATTCCAATGCTGAAGCTACTCCTGTAGCTATAGTTCCAGGCATTGTAACTACGGACTCAGAGAGTGAAGCTATACCTTTAGAGATTGAGTTAGAGACAGACGTTAATGAAAGTGCAACTGCCTGTTCAGCGACTGCGTCAGAGAGAGATTTAGGGATAAATGTCGCAAATGAAGAAAGTCCAGGCGAAGAGAATGAAAACCAATTATTCCCTACAGAAGAATCTACACCTTGTAAAAAGAAGAAAGCACTTGTTGTCAGTGCGTACAAACGTGTACGCTTTTTAAATACATTGATCATATATCAAACTTTCTAAATAATGTTGCAAAAACACTAGAATTAAGTGAAAATGAGGTAAGTAAACAGTTTGTAACATATGTTAGTCAATTTTACAACATATTGTTATTTATTGACGCGTCATTTTGTGCATAAAACTGCCTAAGTTAAGGTTTTTAAATGCACAGGACCTTGTAATATCAAATAAAAGGATAAAATCACGATGATAAAATATATGAAATGGATGACTTCTATCTTACTGGTTGCAATTAGCTTTGCAACGGTTTTATGGACACACATGAGTATTGCAAATACGAGTACTCAGACAAATGTAACGATTAATCATGTTTCAGGCACGACTTCTGTTCCCGCTTCTCCGCAAAAGGTTGTTGTGTTTGATCTAGCCTCGCTAGATAATATGAATCGCCTTGGTATCAAAGCAATTATCGGCCTTCCCGAAGGAAAAAAACCTTCCTATCTGCAACAATTTGACGATGCAAAATATGAAAGAATTGGAACCGTTTTTGAGCCAGATTATGAAAAAATTGCCACTCTTCAACCCAATTTGATTATTATTTCCTCCAGAACTCAAGCAAAATATAAAGACTTATCCAAAATAGCCCCAACAATTGATCTAACCGTAGAAAACGAAAATTCTCTTGAAGATATTAAACGAAATGTGTCTATCCTTGGAGAAATTTTTGGTAAAACACAAGAAGCAGAAAAGGAAATTGCAAAACTTAATGAAACTTTAGTTGAAGTCCGTAAAAATACCCAAGGAAAAGGCACAGGGCTCATACTCATGACCTCTGGTGGAAAAATCAGTGCCTTAGGACAAAAATCACGTTTTGATATTTTCCATTCCGCTTTTGGAATTGCCCCAGCAACCGATAAACTTACCGTGCAAAAACATGGACAACTCATTTCTCCTGAATTCATTCTTGAAACCAATCCTGATTGGTTGTTAGTGATTGATCGCGATGCAGCCATTGGACGGGAAGGACAATCCGCAGCACAATTGCTCAACAATGAGCTTGTTCACCGCACAAAAGCGAGCAAACAAAACCAAATTATTTATTTGGACTCTTGGAGCTGGTATCGTGCAAGTGGTGGTTTAACGGGACTCCTTGAAACCGCTAAGCAAATCAATGAAGCCTTTACAAAGAGCAAATAAGCGCACGAAAGAGCTTGATTGCTATATGAATAAAATTTAAAAGCAGGGGTTGTTTATGAAACAACCTTTGTTTTTTTTATTAAGTTTTAAGAGAAAATGATTTAACGTGAAGAATTACTGGATAACCATAACACTTTTAATTTTCCTGTCTATCCTCAGCATTTTTGTTGGTTATTCTGATGTCACACCTTCTAACCTTTTTGCAGCCGATCCCCATGCGTGGCTTATTTTTTGGCAAACACGTCTTCCTCGTACCATTGCAATCCTTTTAGTAGGCGCAGCACTTGCACTTTCAGGCATGATTATGCAACTATTAACACGCAATCGCTTTGTCGAGCCATCAACCACTGGAACCATTGAATCTGCTTCCCTTGGCATTCTTTTTATTATGATTTTTTGTCCCGATATTCCTGTTTTAGGAAAAATGGTCGTTGCGACAATTTTTGCCATGGCAGGCACTTTACTTTTTATGTTTTTATTGCGACGCATTCCTCTAAAATCTACTCTCATTGTACCCCTTACAGGGATTATGCTAAGCTATATTATTGGCTCTTTAACCAATGCCATTGCAGATTACGAAATGTTACTTCCTTCTCTTCAAGCTTACTTATTTGGCAGTTTTTCGATGGTTCTTGAAGGAAAATATGAACTCTTATGGCTATCTCTTCCCCTTTGTATTCTGGCCTATTGTACTGCTGATCGCTTTACGGTTGCAAGTTTGGGAGAAGATTTAACCAATAACCTTGGATTGAATTATCGTGTTGTCATGTTTTTTGGTCTTTTTATTGTCGCCTCAATTACTGCTGTTGTTGTGTGTACCATTGGCCGTATTCCTTTTGTTGGGTTGATTATTCCAAATATTGTTTCAAGTTTCATGGGAGATAATATGCGCTATACCGCTCCTTGGGTGGCCATCAGCGGTGCAGGATTGGTCTTGATTTGTGATCTTTTAGGACGAATCATTCATCCCTCTCTTGAAATTCCCATCAGCACCATAATGGGTGTAATCGGTAGTTTTATTTTTATGATACTGCTTTTACGCTGGAGAAAGCGTCTTGGATAGAAGAAGAAAAACAATATGTGTACTAACAACACTTATCATTATAGCATGCACTGTCATTAGTCTTTACATGACGTGGAATATCAATGTTTATACATGGAAATTTCGTCTTACAAAACTTTCCTCTCTGCTTCTTATTGCCTATGCAATAAGCGTTTCCACGGTTTTATTTCAAACAATCGTTAATAACCGTCTTCTTACCCCTTCAATTATGGGATTTGATCAGCTTTATATTTTAATAAAGACTGCCCTAATGTATTTTGTAGGCTCTCTTTCTTTGCCCTTTTTGAATGAAGAAGGACAGCTTGTTCTTGAAGCACTCATTCTTATCCTTTTTTCAATAAGCCTTTTTCGCTGGCTCTTTTCAGGAAGCCTAAAAGGGCTTCATTTAACGCTTTTAATCGGTGTTGTTTTAGGCGGATTTTTTTTCAGTTTACGGATGTTTATGCAATTGCAACTAAATCCAGACCAAATGATGAATTTAACCGATATTATGTTTGCAAATTTTAATAAATTCAATACACCGTTAATAAGCTTTGCCACAATTATTGTCCTCATTGTGAGTCTGATTGGATGGCATTCCCGTCATCTTCTTGATATCTTGGCTTTAGGACGTGAAAATGCCCTCAATCTTGGCGTTAATTACCACAAAAGTGCGACAGCTGTCCTTATTTTTGTTTCCATTCTCGTATCCATTTCCACCGCATTGGTAGGCCCCGTCACCTTTTTTGGACTGTTAGTTGCCAACCTTTCCTATGAACTTTCTCCTCAAGCAAAACACAGTATTGTTGTTCCAATTGCAATATTATTGGCTATTATTTGTCTGGTGGGGGGACAATTTATTTTAGAACAAATTTTTCATATGGCAGGGCGTTTAAGTTTTATCATTGAGTTTTGTGGGGGAATTGTTTTCTTAATGTTACTGATGAAGGGAAAACTAAAATGATTGAGATCAATCATCTTTCCAAAGCTTACGGAGAACGATTAATTATCGATAATTTATGCCTTCATCTTCCAAAAGGGGGGATTATTTCTCTCATTGGGCCCAATGGTTCCGGAAAGTCCACTCTTTTAATGCTGATAAGACGTCTTTTGCCACACCATAATGGTACAATTCATATCGACGGCTTTGATATTGATAAAATGCCCCTCGATATTTTGGCTCAAAAACTCTCAATTCTGCGTCAAGAAAATCCTTTGTCTTTTCGCTTAACCGTGTACGATTTAGTGAGTTTCGGACGCTATCCTTATTCAAAAGGCTGGTATGCACATGAAGATAAACAATTTATCGACAGTGCACTACGCTATCTCGGCTTACAAGATTTACAAAACCGTTTTTTAGATGAGCTTTCTGGCGGTCAGCGTCAACGCGCTTTTATAGCAATGGTTATCTGCCAAGACACTGATTATCTTCTCTTAGATGAACCATTAAACAATCTGGATATGAAACATGCCGTTTCTATGATGAAGCAATTACGCCGCACAGCTGATGAACTGAAAAAAACCATTCTTATTGTTATGCACGATATTAATTTTGCCTCATCTTATTCAGATATGATTGTTGCATTGAAAAATGGGAAAGCGGCCTATTGTGGGACTCCAAAAGAAATTATGCAACCAAAAATTCTTAAAGACATTTATGATGTCGATATTAAAATCAAAACAATTAATGACATCCCTATCGCTCTTTATTATCGATAATCATAAAGATTTTTTTGCGCTTGCATGCACTATAGAATCTGCTAGGGATAGTAAAATTGGCTTATTGGGGAATAGTTTAATGGTAGAACAGCGGACTTTGACTTCGTCAATCTTTGTTCGAATCCAAGTTCCCCAGCCAGTATTTAATGATTGTAGCTTGTCATCGGGTTTTGTATAATTTGAAAGCAGGTTTTGCATCAATTTATTTTTTTCAAAGGATCTGCAAAAACTTTCAAGGGTTATTTAAAATCCCTTTAATGCATATTTTCTCTTCCTCTAAAAATTGCAATTTGAGATGATAAGCTCTTGAGCCGGTGCGGATTCTTTGACCCACATGTATAAGATGTACCGACCTCTTTTATTTTAAATTGGCTAAAGATTTTTCGGATCTGAGGCACATCATTGAGAAAGAAGCATTTTTCTCTTGCGCAAGCAAAGCAAACATTGTCTGGTAATCCTCTCGCAAATAAATCCTTTCCATAGTAATACACGTATATCTGGCTCTGTTTATGGGAAAGCCTTATCTAATAGCTATAAACCTATCTAAAGAGAGAATTCAAAAAAGAAAGCCGAGCCAAATGATATAACGCAGCTTTCAGATATTGATTATAAGATTCAAATGAATCATCCACAATGGAGTAATGAATGCATATATACAAAACGTATCATATTGCAAGTGCTCTATTTAGAAATATGAAAACTTATCAAAAGAAACGTAAATGATCGCTATGATTTTGATATCATTCATTAGCATTATAGAATCTATAAACGCTTGGTAACTTTATCAATCCAATCAAAAGAAAATGCATCTTAAATGAATGTCTTCTCAATAAGGCTTTCATAAGCATTTTTTCATTTTGCACTCAAATGTAACTTCTTTGCAAATTAACCAGCTCAAATTTGAGTTGGCAAAATTAACCAATCCAATTTTGGAGGCGTTATCTTTAGAATAGCCATCTTTAAACATTATAGCTTTTGACTCAAAATTGAGTAAAATCCCATGCCTTAGATGTTACAATGGTTTTGAATTTTGCTGCCTCATCTTTTTTTCAATAGGTGTCCCCCAAATTTTGAGATAGCTCATTTGGTTTCGTATTTTTAAACTGTAACTTTTAAAACGTTTTTTGCTCGCTTGCTTGCGTTATATCATTAAAAGGTTTTCGGTTTCATAAGACATAACATTGTGATTTTCATTCTATATTGTGATGATAGTATCTATATAATGCCTGCCTATGATTTACTAACTTTTTAGTAAGCGTTTTTAAAAACGATCTTATCTTTAAACCCTTTTATGCAATCTTTATGAACTCAATCTATAAGCTTATGATAGTTTCATAACGATTATTCCTTTTAAGGTTACACTCAAATAAAGAGCAAAACACATCCCATTCTTAAACGTATGCAATTTATGTTATCGATAATTCCAAACGACTGAAATTTAAAACAATGTGATTTGTGCTATAATAAAAACGTATCATAAAATTTATGACCTATTATGAATGATAACTGCTTTTCATTTCATTTGAATGCACCCATGCGTTATAATATTTGCATTATGATTTGCTTTTTATGGTCTATACATTCATGGCAACCCTATATAAAAATGATCAATTCAAACATGCATAAAAGTATGGATTCTTATGTGGATTCATATAAAATAATTGCACTTAATATATTGACTTTATTAGTTTTTATGTACAATGCCTTTTTAACTTCATAAAGATATCAATTTCCTTGTAAAGAATATTCCTCCCATTCCAATAAAAGGCTCAATATAAGTGCGATGAGGGATAGCTTCTATGATTTTACAAGTACTGATCACTGGCCATGCAATAACGCCGACTGATCTCCAAACCAATTAGACCACCTGTGGAAACAGGCAGGCTGTGGGGCTGAATATAAATGGAACAGCACCGAACGAATAAGCCACGCGCCGCAAGTAAGCCTCTTAGCGTGCATAGCTTATAGGTTTTGGAAACAGATAATTATTATAATTGAGGTACTATAATTTAGGCGATTAAAGATCGGATCTCAAGCTTTTTAATCCAGTGGACAAACACGAATAATGTGTCCGTCCGGATCTTTGATTAGGAAGGTACGTCCAAATACATCAGTATACGGTTCCTTCAAAACATTTATCTCAACAGTGGTTTGCTCTTGCCATTCCGCATAGAGCTTATCTACGTCCTCTCCTGTCGACAACATAATGCCGATTTCTGAAAAACGAGGCACATTCTCCTCAGGCGTATCGCCCCTAGACCAGAGAGCAAAGAGAGCATCCCCCGAAGAAGCAAATGCAACATAGCGTGGCGAGGTAAACACAGGTTCTTTCATGAAGATGAATTTGTAAAAAGCCTTAGAATACTCTATGTTTGAGACGTATACCAACTGTAGGTTTGGGGTAACAGGATAAGTAGGGATATTACTCATAAATTCTCCATGATTTAGTAGTAACTGCCTGACATGATACACCTATATTAGGGAATATTCCAAAAAGAGTTTATGATACCTCCGTTCGCGGTGTGCTCTATTTATATATTTTTACTCGCTTATTGCTATATGCTAAAATATCGAGGACGCCACTACTGGGATTGTAATGATATCCCTATCGCTCTTTATTATCGATAATCTAAAGATTTTTTGCACTTGCCTACACTATAGAATCTGCTAGAAATGGTAAAATTGGCTTATTGGGGAATAGTTTAATGGTAGAATAGCGGACTCTGACTCCGTCAATCTTGGTTCGAATCCAAGTTCCCCAGCCAGTTGTATGTATGTAGCTTGCCTGTAGCTTGCCAGCGGGTTGTAGCTTGCCAGCGGGTGTAGCTTGCCACTAGGTTTTGTATATTTTGCCACTAGGTTTTGTATCAATTTATTTTCTTTTACATGATTTTAAGGGGGG
>NZ_JBHIQH010000031.1:0-19867 GCF_042196485.1 Bartonella sp. AD24XZML
GCGCCATTGAGAGCGGTAGAGTCTATTTCAATGTCGAATTCACCCCCACAACACCCGCAGAACATATCACGTTCCGTTCACACATTGTGAATGATTATTTAGAGGAGATCTTTTAATGGCTATCCCCGTTTTACCAAGAGTTTTGAAATATTTTAACATTTTTGTCGACGGTATTCCCTATCAAGCAAAATGTGAAAGCGTAACATTACCGAATTTGAATTTGGTCGTTGAAAACTATCGTGGCGGAGGCATGGATAGCTCCATTGAAGTTGACCTTGGTCTTGAAACCCTCATTCTCACCATGACCATTTCTGATTGCTCTCCAGAGTTGATGGCACTGTTGGGGCGCACTGATGTCAACATTTCATTACGCAGTTCAATGCAAGCGCAAGGCACACCTGCAGAAGGTGTTGTCATTACCATGAGAGGACTATGCAAAGGCTTTGAAATGGCAGAATGGCAACCGGGGAGCAAAGCTACATCCACGGCTACATTTACATTGCAGTATTTTAAATATGTCCAGAAGGACGTTGAAATTGTTGAGATAGACGCCCTCAACATGGTGAGGAGATTCAATGGCGTCAATCAACTCGCAGATCATAGAGAAAACTTAGGATTATAAAAATGACAGTACAAACAAGCATTACACATAAATTACTTGTACCGATTACCTTTGAAGGAAAAGAACATACCGAAATCACCTTACGGCGCCCGAAATATAAAGACTTAAAAGCGACCTTTAAGGAAGACGATGCTGATCAGTTAGAATTCATTACTTCACGCCTTTCTGGCTGGCCTATAGATGCCGTTGAGGAAATTGATCCTTATGACATGGAAGATATTCGTGAGATTATAGATTTTTTTTCAAGTCGGCGGGCTTCCAAGACTGCGAAACTGCCGCGAAACTCATAGCCGATATTGCCATTGTTTTTCATTGGCCACTTTCAGACATGATGGAAATGGAACTGGAAGAATTGGTCTTTTGGCGAAATCAAGCAGCAGAAAGGTATAAGACAAAATGAGTGAAAAAGTTGCTGATGCAAAGGTGAGATTATCTCTTGAAGACAAACTCACCGCACCTCTCAAACATCTTCAAAAAAAATTCGATACATTGTCAAAAACACTCTCACTGAGATTGAGTATTCCGCGCTTTTCTGCTGCTGTCAAAAACATGACGTCAAGTTTGAAAGGTGTTCAAAGTGCTCTTGGAGTGGCGGCAAGCCGTGCTTCAGTCTTTACTGGTGCTTTAGGGCTTGCCGGTGGTGGTCTTGTGGCAAGTGTGACCGCCGTTACCATGAAAACCATGCATCTGGGCGATAGTCTTTATCACGCATCACGCCATTTAAATATGAGTGTTGCATCACTTCAATTATGGGGTGATGCAGCCGATAATTCAGGCACTTCCGCCGAACTCTTTCAACAATCCTTAGCGGTTTTAAATAGGCGTTCGGCACAAGCATATGCCGGACAAAAAAGAGGCGTGATGGGCTTTGAAGCACTTGGCATTTCTGTCAAAAACACTTCTGGAAAACTCAAATCCACTTCTGTCTTGTTGGAAGAAATTACCGACAAGATGAGTAAGATGAAGAATCAAGCACAAAGACAGCATATTGCTGCTCTGTTGTTTGGTGGTGATGGTAAAGAAATGGCTACCATGCTTGCACAAGGCATGGCGCCCATAAAAGAGCTATTTGCAAAGGCTAGGAAAGGAAAATGGCTGATAGGTGCTGATGTCGCACGCTATGCAGCGGACTTAAGTGACAAGCTTGGTGCTTTTAAGAAAAAAATAGGCGGTATCGCGAGCTTTATTGGCGCGCGTTTCATGCCCGTCATCAATGACATGATTGACGGTTTTTCAAAGTTGATTGATGAAAACCGCGACCTCATTCAAACAACCGTTGCTGGATGGGCTAAAAGCGTAAAAAAAGTCTTTAATGATTTGCTTAATCCTACCTCTGATTTGAGAAAAGGTATCAGTGATCTCACAGAGAGGATTAAAGGCTGGTTCCAATGGCTAGAACCTCTGATTGGTGAAATAACCCTCTTTAAGGTAGGACTTGTGGCACTTGGTTCGTTCATTTTTGGTCCACTCATTGCCGCATTAGCAGCCGTAGGAGCCGCATTTGTCACGCTTGGTTATACTATAATGACGACACCTATCGGGTGGATACTTGGTGGTATTGCAGCACTTGTTGGAGCTGGATATCTGCTCTACAAAAATTGGGACAAAATCAATGGCTGGCTGCTTACATCACTAGCCATAGTAAGCGCAGTTTTTATCAGGCTTGCTTTCGCTCTTTCAGGACCAGTGCTTTCAGCCTTCACTTCCGTTGGTTCTAAAATTACCGGTCTGGCTGCAAATCTTGGAAAATCCCTGCTCTCAAAAATAATCGCAGCAGATAAAGCTTTTATTAGATTTTCTGCTACTCTGGGAAGATCACTGCTTTCAGCATTAGCCTCAGCTGCTTCTGCAGTTGCCAGTCTTGCTTTAACTCTTGTAGGGACACTGATTTCGGCAATAACTGCCGTTAGTTCTGCTTTTATATCGCTTGGTATCGCAATCATGACCACTCCTATCGGCTGGATCGCTGGCGGCATAGCAGCCCTTGTTGGAGTTGGATATCTGCTCTACAAAAATTGGGATACGGTAGTAAGCTTCATAAGCAACTTGTGGAATTCTTTTGCGAGCTTATGTAGTAACGTTTTCAATAACCTCTTGACACTCTTTAAAAACTTTTCACCGCTCTCTTGGATTTCAAAAAAAATCAATGCATTGATTGAGTGGCTGTTTGGGATCAATCTCATGGAAGCAGGAACCAATCTCATTGGTAGCTTGTGGGAGGGTATCAAAAGCCAATGGGATGATCTGTATAACGGTTTTAGCAATATGATGAATAAATTAACCAGCTGGATGCCTAATTGGGTGAAAGAAAAGTTAGGCTTTAATGTTTCAATCAATAAGACTTCAACCCAAACTTTAAAAACCTTTACTGAAGAAACCAATGCACGGGCAAAAAAAATGCTGGATACAGCAGTGGTTACAAATACCCCAGCTGAAAAACGCAAGAGTGGTTTTAATACAAGTGTCGTTGAAACAGGACAAATGCAGGCAACAAATAAAGCGGGTGCCTTTAAAGCTCCAAAGCCTATTACGGTTCACAAACCCGTTGAAGTAGACGCCCGTGTAACCATTACAAATCTCAATATTTCAGTACCAAATGGTCTCAAAGACGAAATCAGAGACGCTGTCAATCAAGCACTTGAACGCTATGCAAAACAGCAACGCTTGGCTATAGCCTCTAGCCTTTCGGATTAAATACCATGATGTTAGCTTTAGGTGGTTTTATTTTTTCGATTGAAACAGCAGCTTATCAAACCCTCGATATGTCTTATGGTGTTCCATGGGTGGAGCAAGGGCGATTGGGGAGAAAGGCGGCTCTTCAATTGCCAGCTGTTGCAAATGCGGAGTTTTCTTTAGCGGGTGTGATTTATCCAGATTTCAAAGGTGGTCACAGACAGCTCGAATATTTACGACAAATAGCGCATATGGGACCTCACATTCTTGTGACCGGTCAAGGCAAAATCTTAGGTAAGTTTGTCATTCTTTCTGTAGAGGAAAAACAAAGCATTTTTCATCATAACGGCACCCCCAAAAAACAAGAATTTACAATAAAGTTGAGAGAATATGGTGAAGATCTATGAGTGACCTTTATATGACCAAAGATGGCGATATGGTAGATGCCATTTGCTGGAAATACTATGCCAAAGGTCAACAAGCACTTGCTGTTGAACGGGTCTATGCAGCGAATTTTGGACTTGCAGACTATGGACCCATTTTAAAAGCAGGCATCACGATACTCTTACCAACCCTCCCCTATCCGAAAGCCACACCAGTGATCAGAATTTGGGGTAGCAAATCATGAAACCTTTTTGCACGGTTCTGGCAAATGGAGAAGACATCACCAAAACGCTTATGGATTATGTTTTATCAATTGAAATTACCGATGAAGCAGAAAACAAAAGTGATCGTATCACCATAGAGCTTGATGACCGCGCCCGTGACAGTGATAACGGCTTTCTTGATATTCCTCTTATCGGGACAGTTATTTCCATAACACTTGGCTATGAAGGCGGAAAAAACCGCGATATGGGAGCCTATCTGATAGATGAAATCTCTGTAAGCAGCCCACCACAAAGCTTAAGTGTGACAGGGCGCGCCGCCTCCATGAACACGTCTTACAGAACCCCAAAAAGCCAATCCTATCACCAGCAAACCCTTGGCAGTATTGTTCAAGAGATAGCAGAGCGTAATGGCTATACACCAAAGGTTGATCCTTCTCTTGCAAAAATCGTTGTGCGTCATATTGATCAAACAGCTGAAAGTGATATGGCTTTTGCCGCACGCCTTGCAGAAGAATATGATGCGGTAGCAAAGCCCGTTGATGGCAAACTGGTGCTCGCCAAACGGGGTGAAGGCAAAGCCATCACCGGTGAAACACTCCCCATAGTTGTTATCCATGAAAAACATTGCACCTCTTGGGATTTTAAATACAGCGCACGGGATGAAGCAGGTGCAGCAAATGGCTTAGAAACGGATGTAGGAGACGACCAAAAAGCCGCTGCTGATGCACGAGAACCAGAAGAGATTGATGATGATGAAAACTTTATCCATATGGATGACAGTGATCAAGCAGCACCATCATCATCTGAATCGCAAAAAGCAGAAACAACACCTGAGAAAGAAGAGGAAGACAAAGAGAAAAAAGGCGGTGTTCTTGCAACCTATCATGATATCCGCAGTGGTGAAAAAAAAGAAGTCAAAGTTGGTAACCCACCGTTTCATGAACTCAAATACACCTACCATAATCAATCAGAGGCTGTTGCGGCCATTGCTGCTTATCGCAATAAATCATCACGCGGTAAGTCTTCTTTCTCATGTGATATCGGTGGTGATCCGTTTGTGCAAGCAGAAGCAAAGCTTGTTCAGGAGCCCCCTTTCCGCCCCTATATTCCAGCAGAATGGCGCATCAAGAGCGTTAAGCACAAACTTGATAAAACGGGTGGTTACACCACAAAAATAGAGTGCGAACTTTTTGATAAAGCGCAAGAAGATGCGGCTGGAAACGTTGCAAACACCACACCAGACAAGGATGATACCCTTGATCCAAACGCCCCACCAAACGCATGCGACGAAGGCGAAGGCGTTATCCATATGGACGAGGAAGGCATCAATTAGCAAAAATATCAAAAAATTATCAGAAGCAACTTGACAATGTGGCAACAATATGAATAATCGAATCAGGTGCCTCAAAAACACCTTAAATACACAGCGGGTGGGTTGCCGAACCAATCTCTTTTCCGCGCATTAAAGACTTTGACTTGTTATATGCTACATGCGTATAATGACATTGTCGGGTGTGGTTATGCTATACAATACCCTTTTGGGAAAAGCATAACGACGGACTGTGTACCGTGTTTTTGAGCACCCGGCACTCTTTTATTGAGTGTCAATCAAAAACGTCTAATTACACAGGAGTTCATTATGAACACTCTTATTCCGATATCGGAACAAACTGTTGGACAGGAAATTGTTCAAACAGTAAATGCACGTGAATTGCATAGTTTTTTAGAAGTAGGTAAAAAATTTGCGGACTGGATTACTGAACGTATCAACAAATATAATTTGGTAAAAAATCAAGACTTTGTTTGCTTCCCTATTTTGGGAAGCAAAGGCAGGGGTGGTCACAATCGTAAAGATTATCATCTAACTTTAAGTGTAGCAAAAGAGCTTTCTATGCTTGAGAATAATAAGAAAGGTAGAGAAGCTCGTTTATACTTTATCAAATGTGAACGGCTTTTGAAACAAGTAGCAACACCACAAGTTGACTACTCCAAACCTGAAGCATTACTTGGTGTTTTGAATCACTTACAAAGTCAAATTGAGCAGAAAGATCATGTCATTGCCGAATTAGCACCAAAAGCAGAGGCACTTGAGGGTCTAAAACGCTCTGATGGTCTGTTTGGTCTTATCGAAGCAGCAAAGATGTTGGAGGTACGACCAAAGGATTTAACCGATTACTTGCGTAAACATGATTGGGTCTATCGACGTGCTCCAGGAGCGCCTCTGTTACCTTATCAGGATAAAATCAAGAAAGGCTTTATGGATTGCCCTGCTATCACCATTCAAAGACCGGATGGTACAGAGAAAGTACTGCCTTCAACGAAAATCACATCGAGAGGATTAGCATGTTTAAGAGAACAAATCCATGGGGGTGTACAATGAAGATAGATACCAACTTCTTATGTGATTTGTGGATAGCATTATCCCAATTTTCTAATGATGAAAATGTGAGCGACAAAGATTGTAGTGCTCTGGTTCAAACTATGAATGCAATAGAAAAGGTTTTGATTTTAAAACTTCAAGATGACGTGCCCAATATTACAAAAATCTTGGCAATTTTGACAGATTTTGGAGCTTCAGAACTGCCACATAGCATGGATTCTTTGTTGCGAACTTACGAACCAGATTTAGAGAGCCCCATTAAAAAGGTTGCTTAAGTTCAAAAACAGAACTCTCCTCCCCGTTCTCAAAAATGGGGAGGGGATTAAGAGGCTTCTTCTAAAGCTGTTTGCTCTTTACTATTCTTTTGGATAGGCGTTAAACTCATTTGTAAATCTAATGCACTTAACACACTAAGAAAAGTAGAAAGGCGTGGATCACCTTTATCGCTTAAAGAACGATAAAGAGACTCGCGATTTAGTCCTGTCTCTTGAGAAACAGTTGTCATTCCTTGTTTACGCGCAATAATACCTAATACATGTGCAATATAGCCACTATTTTTGGTTTCTAAAGCATCATCTAATAAGATCTTAAAGTCTTCAGGTGTATTAAAATATTCACTTACATCAAATTTAGTAATTTCCATGTTTCATTTCCTTTACTAATTGAAGGGCTTTTTCGATATCTTTTTGTTGTGTGGATTTATCACCAGCATTTAATAACAAAATGATTTGTTTCCCTTGTTTTACAAAATAAATCCTATAGCCTGGTCCATAATTTATTTTTAGTTCACCAATGCCACGGAAATATTTCACGTCTCCTAGAAGCCCATATTCAAGGCGGAAAATACGTGCAGCAATTTTCTTTTGCACTTGTTTGTCTTTTAACGAGTCTAACCACTCTGTAAAATAGTGTGTTTTTTTAACAATAAACATTTGTAGTTTATATGCTACATAATAGATAATGTCAAATACATTCTTTTGTTCCAATGAACAAGCTACATAGGTTTTAACAAGCCATCCTTTCAAATAGGAAAAATATCAATTTTTTAATCCAGCTCTGCTTTTTGCGGAGCTTTTTTTATGGAGAAGCATATGCGAAAAATATCATCAGAAGGACTTGCACTTATCAAACAATGGGAAGGTTTGCGTTTGAACGCCTATAAAGATGCCATTGGGATGTGGACAATCGGTTATGGACATACAAACAGTGCTGGAAAACCTTTTATTTACGAAGGCATGACAATCACTGAAAAGCAAGCAGAAGAACTTCTTTGCCAAGACTTAAGACAATTTGAAAATGCTGTTGAACGCGCTGTTACAGTTTCATTAACGGATGAACAATTCGCGGCGTTAGTGTCCTTTTGCTATAATGTAGGAACAGGAGCCTTTTGTAACTCGACACTGTTAAAAAAGCTCAATCAAGGTGAATATGAAGCTGTCCCTGCCGAGCTACAGAAATGGACCAAAGCCGGTGGTAAACGCTTGCAAGGTCTCGCACACCGGCGTGCGGCAGAAACAGGCTTATGGGCGAAAGGGGCTTTTGTTTCCTCCAATTATCAAACAGTAGAAAAGCAAGCACCAACGGGGGTTTTCAAAGCCGAAGCTCTTGCACCGATTATTGGTTCTTTTTCTGGGCTTGGAGGCTTATTAGCAGGAAATGGTCCAGTGCAATGGGCGCTCGCCACTATCATGGTTTTAGCTGCATGTGCTGGCATTTTCTTTGTTGCTAAACGTTTTCAGGAACACCGTTTATGATCTTATGGATGAAAAGAAATCTACTGTTAATAGGCGCGACTCTAGCCGCTTTTTTTATTGCATTAGCAAGAGCTTTTAATCTTGGGAAAAAAGCAGAGCAACAAAAGCAAACAGAAAAAGCTTTAAAAGCAGCCACAACACGTCTGGAGGTGGAAAGTGAAGTTAATCAAAAAAGTGATGCTGATGTACGTGCTGCTCTCTCTGACTGGTTGCGCGACAAATAAATATGCTTCTTCTTGTGTTGGCTGGTTGCCAATTTATTTAAGCCGGCAAGATCTGAACGCCATCAGTTCAAACTTAGCAAGAGAGATCTTAAAGCACAATAATCTAGGTGAACGCTTGTGTGGGTGGAAACATGGCTAGAAAAAAAACACAAGACGATACAGAGCTTACAGAAGCAGAAAAAGAAATCCTTCAAGAAATCATCATGACCTACAAAAGTGTAAAAGTGATGTCTCGTTATACGAAATGGATTGTACTCATTATACTCTTATTAGCGCTTGATTTTTCACGTATTATGGATGCGTTTGTAAGTATTTTTACACAAAAACCAAATATCCGACTCTAAACATACTCTGAGACGCGCGAAATTCTTTAGAAAATGGTTTCTTAATTTTGCTCGTCTCATGGATGCGATAGACAATATCTTCGCCCATTTAAAATAGTGGTTCTCAAAGAATTCAAAAAATTATTAGAGAATGTTGGAGGAAAAAGATGAGTTTTGTAACGGTATGTTGGAAAATCCTATTCCCGAACTTTTGTTAACGCTCCCGAACCTTTAAAAAGATTACAAAGAATCAATACGTTATACATAGGAGAAAATTGGATGGCGGAGAGGAAGAGATTCGAACTCTCGAGAGCCTTTTGAGCCCTACTCCCTTAGCAGGGGAGCGCCTTCGACCACTCGGCCACCTCTCCAACAGAGAGGCATAAATGGTATCAACAGAAAGTTCAAGACATTTTCGATTTTTTTCCCAAATATCTGAAAATTTTTCTCCTATTGATCCCATAGGGAGCAAAAGTTAATAAAACAAAAATTGTGTCTTTTTTACCACAGCATCTCGAATAGTACATGTATATATTACAAAAAGGTAATTTCATATTTGAAACTCTAAAAAGATTAGTTATAGCTAAAATAACAAGTGCTGCGTATTTTACTTATGTCTTTGTCCTTAATGCGTTAGGCAAATGGTACTCTTTAGAAAAAATTTAACCGGACCTCGGAGATCCCATATGAATATTAAATCCCTCTTTTTAAGCTCTACAGCAGCTTTTTTAGCAATTTCTGGAGCACATGCTGCTTCAACAGTTATCGCCGAACCCGAACCTGTAGAATATATTCGCGTTTGTGATGCCTATGGAAAAGGATATTTTTATATCCCTGGAACAGAAACCTGCATGCGTTTATCAGGAAATGTTCGTACTGATTTTATAGGAGGTGATAATATCGATGCAACAACCGAAACTGAACTAAGAGACAAAAGAAAAACCTATGGCGCATCATCACGGCTCACCCTTGTTTTTCAAGCAGCTTCTGAAACAGAAATGGGAACACTCCGTTCATATGCAAGAATTTATTCAAGCTGGGGTGATGGTAATGATAAAGCTGGTGCAAGGCTTGCAGCAGCTTACATTGAATTGGGTGGTTTTCGCGTAGGTCTTGATGATACAATTTTCAACAGTTGGACTGGTGGTTATGGAAATGTTCTCAATGATGACAGCATAGCACCTGCCGGCACAACACGCACTAATTTTATTTCCTACACCTTTAATGGTGACTCCGGCTTTTCTGCTATTATCGGCGCTGAATTAGGCAATAATGCAGATGCTCTTCCAGGAACAGCAGGATACTACATTGATAAAGATGATAAGCTTGTTTCTATCACGAATGATACTCTTCCAAGTAAAGCCATTAAAAATTACACCCCGAATGTGGTTTTGGGTATAAAGTTTATGCAAAAATGGGGTGGTTTTTCAGCGGTTGCAGCATATGATACTTACTACAAAAAGTGGGCTGGAAAAGTACGTGCAGATTTCAATGTTAACGATCGTTTCAATCTATGGGTAATGGCTGGCTATAAAAATGGTCTTGATTACTACACAGTAAATACAAAAAATGAATTATCACGACAAAGCACAACGATTTATGCAAACTGGGGTGGTAAATGGGCTGCTTGGGCGGGTGCCACTTACAAGCTTACTCCAAAAGCAAATTTGAATGCTCAAGTTTCTTATAGTGCTGTAAAAACCTTTGCAACTTCTGTAAATATTACATACACGCTGGTTCCAGGATTTGTGATTACACCTGAATTAACCTATGTTTCTTGGAACGATGATCGCGTTGTGACGGATAAAAATAATGATGAAAAACATTTATTCAATAAGAAAAGTGCTTTTCAAGGTATGATCCGTTTACAGCGTTCATTCTAATACTATTTAAGCTACAGCTTTTAAAAACTGGCAACATAGTTTGCCAGTTTTTATTTTTGAAATCAAATATCATGAATATCTTTTCCTGATACGTATTGTCTTGTCTCTCGGAAAAAACCGACTTAGTTTCATAAAACTACTCTTAAGATTAACCTGATATGCTTGATAAGAGCACCTCACACGGGCTTTTACACATCACTTCAAACACAATCTCTTCCTTGCCCTTTAAAGCATGAATAACCCCCATTGCTTTATGCCTAAATTGATTTTTCTTGGTAATTTATACCTAACCTTTGCAATTTAGGTCATGATCATCTCTGGTCAATTCTATACTGAACAGATAAAATATTGAAAAAACAAGACATCATTGTGTTTTTGATATGTCTGAATGTGTCTTCTATCAACACTCTAAAACACAATGCTTTATAACACTGCTTCATTAAAAAACTTAATCATCAAGAAACATGTTGTCAAAACGATGCAAACATCCCCTAAAGCAATAAAAGAGAAAATAGATATATCTTCAAAAAAATGAATTGACCTCTTCCCCTTCTTAAGAATAGCCCCCTATCAGTAGCAATCTGTAAATGCCCCTATTTTCTTGAATCTGCATAACTTTGATTTATAATTTTGCATGTTTCAATCAACCAAAACCTTTCACTTGTACACGACAAGCGGAGAGAGCCGTGTGAATAAAAACGAGTACAGAAAACCCTTTTATGTATCGTTTTAAGTTCCAAGGGCTGTAGTAACATTGAGATCTGACAAAGAAGTGTACGATAATGCTAGGCACTTTTATTAAGAATAAAAATGAGGATACACTTCATAGAGGATTTTAGATTATATTCTCTATGAACGTCGCTGTAAAATATATGTTGTGATACACACTAAAAAACATTTCTTTAAAACAAGCATGGAAATATACAATACAAGTCCATTTTATTTGAAGCGTTTTATCCTGCGTAAGGAACATGTCATCATATACGCAACACCTTGGCTTTATGCGTTTTTAAAGGAAGCGAAATATAAGACAAAAAAACAGTAAAATTTAATCTCTGCAAATCATAGAGCTTTCAGAGTTATGTTTCCATAAAACGCCTTATACCGTACATGGTTTTTTTTACACGATTAATGCCCTTTTTACATAAAGCCAATTGGCAAAAAGCAACCTTTCCTGATAATAAAAAGGCTTACACGTAATCATAAGCCATATTTTCAATTAAAACGCATTGAATTCACGGAAAATACTTATCAACCAATGCATAAAGAATTGCTGCTGTTTCAACATCTAGAATCCCATCATAATTTTCTTGACGAAAATGAAGTTGAAATGCTCGAATCAAATCTTTGTATCCTGTTTGGGTGCACGCAGCAGAAATGTCATATCCATAACATTTTAGCTTCGCCAAAACATCTTCTTTGGGTGGCAAATTCTTAGAGAATTGCTCTTGATAATGACTTTTTAGTTCATCATCATACCATGCTCCTATACCTGCGCTATAAAGTTCTTTCCATGGAAAAGCTGCTCCTGGATCACTTTTTCTTCCAATGGCAATATCACTATGTCCCACAACATCTGTTGGCATAATATCGGGATACCGTTGAAGAATATTCAAGGCAAGTTCCTTAACAGCATCAATTTGTATTGGATTATAAGGAGGAAACATACCCCTCTCATCATGATAAGTCGTAAAATCAACTGCCTCTTCTGAAGACTCAGAATAACCAGTCGCTAAATTAACGATTTCAATCCCGATAGATACATCATTGAGCTGACTATGCCCAGCCCATGAACTCACACCCGCATGCCATGCGCGCTCATTTTCATCAACCAGATTAAAAATACGCATATCCTTAAAGCCTGCCTCACGATATGTCTGCTCTGAAGGATCAGGAACAAGATAGTGTGCACTAACCTTTTCTCCTGTAAGCGCCATAATCGAGGCTTTAAAATCAATAGCCGTATAATGCATAACGAGAAAATGAACGCGACGACTAAAACTCTTGACAGAACGATAACTGTTGTAATCAATCTGATACATAAAAGCCCTTTCTTTTTTGCTTAAAAAACCACTGCGCATCACAACAGATAGAATACGAACTATTAAAAAATGCAATAAACCTCCCATCTAGGTACTAAGAATTACGACTAAAATTTGTTCATCAAAAACATTGACACTCTTATCAACAATTAAGACCACATTTTTATTTTTCTCCCACACACGCATAAAATGTTTTTAACCACATTAAATATTTTCCCCAAAAAAATTCCTACAAATTACCAATCAAAAGAAAACAAAAGCGTAAAATGATCACTCCTTAAATCTTCACGTCTTACAGAAAAAATAGTTCGTCCTGTTATCAAATTGAAAAATATCGCCCCTCAGAAGCGAATACCCAACGATCATGCAATCACACAAAAGCTTAAAGGAAAAATTTTATGAGCTCTTTACAGCAATTTATTATCAGATAACGGAACGGGACATGTTCACAATAAAACTCTTCACGGACATATTGTTCAATAAAATTTGCAAAGCTTTCCTGTAAATGACACGACTTCTTGTCTTTTCACACCATCGCTTTTTGATTTACAAAGAATCTCAATTATCTACAACGCTTGAGACACACGAAGTCTCTGGATTCCTTGTCATCAGCTCTATGGAAGATAACATATTGATTTATAATCATAATTAATAATTATAAATATTGAATATAGCAAGCCTAATATCGTAAAGTTTTTCTTAATCTTGAATCAATCAAAGTCATTCATTTACACATCAAAAGAAAAATTACCCTATAGACAAAAACCACTGAAGAAAAGGATCAAAGTACTTCTTATAATAGAACGTTCAATAATTTAAGCAATATTGTTACATCCCCATAGAGTTTCATTTTTTCTTCTTCGTTTTCAAATATCTTTTTAAGACAGCCCAAGCTGCATATTCTTGTAAGACGACACCTAAAAGTGGTCGCGTATAGGGAAAAGTTATACGATCATCACCATAACCTTTCATCCGTATAGTCATGGTAGCATGTCCAAGGCTTTCTGCTTGATTTTCTAATGTCTCCAAAGAAGGCTCTAGGCTCACTTCAACCTCAAGCTTTGGAATATCTTTTGCACCTTTTTCTATGGGTTGAAAATATTTTAAAAGCCGCGGATCATTGGCAGACCAATGAACCGCTGCATGCATCGCTAATTGTTTACAAGCAGTAGTAACTTCTGCCCCAACCAAATGGGGGTAAAAATGATTTTCAAATTCTTCCACGAAATGTTGTTCCAAGGGTGCTTCTGATTGAGCAACCAGTTGCACCAAAACATAGGGGCTTTTCCATAAAAAATGCCGCTCAAAGGGTTCATTTTCAAGATGATCATCAACCCACTGCGCAATGGTACTTTCATCAATTCCAATCAAAGTCCATGCATACCCCGCACGCGATACAGAAGAATATCTCTTCTCGTTGTGTTCTAAATAATTCTCTAAAAGCGCAAGAGCCTGTGATGGTGGACCAGGCAAAACAACAAGCGTACTTCCATCGCAAGAGAGATAAAACCCTGGTGCTGTGCCTGTAGGATTATCAAGCACGGTTGCTGTCTCAGGAAACAATGCTTGACGTGCATTACTCTTATCCGCCGTAATCCCTAATCGTTGTAATTGACCTTTTATTGTTTGCCAAACATCTTCATGATGCACCAAAGGCCGCTTTACAGCATAAGAAACGGCATCACGTGTTTTATCATCTGATGTTGGTCCCAATCCCCCACTGATAATGATAAGATCTTCTTGTCCAAGACAAGAAACAACAGTTTCACTGATTTGCTGTAATTGATCAGCACAAACAAAATGACGTGTGACTTGAATATTTCTCTTGTTCAAGCTTTGGCTTAAATCTTGTAAGTTCGTATTCAAATATTGTCCTGAAAGGAGTTCATCACCAATGGTAATAATGACAGCACGATGAACAGAAACAGAATTCTCAAGAGAATTGAGAACAGTTTCAGTCATTTGACGGGTAGAGGCTATACCTCCAAGATCATAAGTAACAGTTTTTTCAGCACGAATAACCTGATCAACACTGTGAGACAATTGTTTTGCTTCCTCCTGAAATCCTAAATGCTCTAAGAGCAAAGCCGTGGTATAAAGTATCGCAGAAGGATTGGCTTTATTTTGTCCAGCAATACGTGGTACGCTTCCATGAACAGGTTCAAAACAAGCAATCTCGCTCCCCACATTCACATGAGATGCAAGCTCTCCTCCCCCCATTATCCCAGAGCCAAGATCAGAGAGAATATTGCCAAACATATTTTCAGCAACAATCACGCCAAACTGCTCTGGCTTGGTTGCAATCCATAAAGCAACCGCATCAACATTATGAATATCTGCTTCAATTTCCGGATAGCTTTGCGCAATTTTCTCAAAAATTTCCTGAGCAAACTGACCACTTTCTCGCATAACATTGGGCTTATCAGCAAAAGTAACTCGCCTAAAGCTATATTTCCTTGCATACGAAAAAGCATATTCAAATAACCGCTCTAAACCAAAGCGTGTCTGCAAACGAACTGTCCACGCAGCTTCCTCAAGCCCATTTTTTGTCAAATTTGGATGTTTTAGCCATTCCGCTGTTTCAGGAGTAATACCCCGAAAATCCAATCCAGCATAAAGTCCTTCACTATTTTCTCTGATAACACAAAAATGAAAAGGACGTTGGGGACCAAAGATGTATCTTACAGGACGTATATTTGCAAAAAATCCTAACTCTTGGCGAAGTTGAAATACGGGAGAAACGTAAGCAAGGTTTTGCTCTTTTAAATGCGGAGCAAGTTCTTTTAAAGCCGCTTCTTTTCCTTTATTGGCCACAGCACCAAGTAAAATCGCATCACTCTGAGTAATTTTTTGCCAAGTCGCTTGAGGAATAGGATTTCCTTCTTGTTTCCAACATTCAAAACCAATATCACCATAAGTAAACTCAATTGGCAATTGAAATTGCTCTAAGACCATCAGCGCAGCATCACAAACCTCTGGTCCTATCCCATCACCAGGTAATACAAGAATTTTCTTTTTCATAATTCCTCCATCCACTCATCAATGACTGCATCCGTCATAAAAGGATTATCCTCCCACAAACGCGTACCAGCACCAGAGATAATCTTATATTTATGGTTCAGATTATGACTTTTCGTCTGATTATCTACCGTTGCAAGTTGCGACTTTTCTCCCACTAAAGCTAAAAACTTCCCCTTATACTTAACTATTTCATCTCTAGCATCCATCGCCAATAAGAGTTTAAAGCCTCTTGTCATGCGTTCAATTGCCATGCCTTTTTGTTTATCAGGAACCTCCAATAAGGCTCTTTTTTTCATAATGCCAGAAGGATGCATAAAACCATTGAGTATTTCCAAAGCCCCCGATAAATCATTATTTTCTAAGTAAGCAAGAATATCTCCAAGGCGCCGTTGCAAAACCTTATCTGGATAGCCAGGTGCATTTACAGCAAGCACAGCTTGAACATTTGGAAGCCGTGCTGCCAATATTTGTACCAACATTCCAGCCATAGAAAATCCCACCAGCACCGTAGGCTCTTTAAAAAAGCTTTTAAGTTTTTCTGTCATAAAAGATAAAGTCTCTACAACAGAATGATTGAGAAAATGAGCACTCTTAGGAAAAAGCGTGAGTGTATCCAGCAGCGTCACTTGGAACCCTTTTGTCAAGCATAGTTTTGTCAATGGAGAACAAAAAGCACCCCTATCCCAAATTGGCATTACAGGAGAAAGAATAACAACAGGAAATCTCATTGATCAATTCATCCTCTTGCTTTAAAACAGGCATTAGAGCTAAAACTTCTCCCACCCAATA
Organism: Bartonella sp. AD24XZML; assembly: GCF_042196485.1. Taxonomy (NCBI): domain Bacteria; kingdom Pseudomonadati; phylum Pseudomonadota; class Alphaproteobacteria; order Hyphomicrobiales; family Bartonellaceae; genus Bartonella; species Bartonella sp. AD24XZML. Next base: position 16,320 of record NZ_JBHIQH010000031.1, read on the forward strand.
TAATGAAAATATGTTGAAACTCTAGGCTCATACTCCCCCCATCATAATCAATTTGTTAAACTCAAACTAAGCTTGTAACAAATTTAAAACCCACTCAATCAAACAACATAATAAAAAAATTCATCTAATATAGAGGTGCCCCATTTGTGTAAAACATCAAAAACATTTCTACATAATGCTTTCTTTTTATCATTTCACTCAGCTTATTTCTGAGGTCATAAAATGACGCGCTTTTTGAATATAAATGATAAAACCAATCATACAACACACAGCTAACAAAGTTGCCATAGCCCGCGGGCTATGACCAGATATTTTTCCGATAACCGCCGCACTTAGCGCCGCACTCCCTAATTGCAAAGATCCCATAACACCAGAAGCCGCTCCCGCAGCTTTCGGATGCGATGAAATAGCCAACGCTGTTCCTAACGGCAATAAAAAACCATTGCCAAAAGTAAGAACAGCAATAGCCATAAAACTTGTCACAAGGGGCCATGGGCTTAGATACATTTGCAAAGCAAACAGCACACCGCCTATCACAAAAATAATGTACCCTCTGCCCACAGTCTTTTCCATAGACTCGCGTTCAAAAAACCATCGCGCCAAAAGATTTCCCAAAATATAGGGAAACGAGACACCAATATAGCTATAACTAATGTGTATCGGTGATAACCCCAAAGTCGTGAGTAAAAAAGGCGACTCCACAATATAAGCAAAATAGGCAGCGTAAGAAAAACACGGAATAAGTGCATAAAAAATAAATTGTTTATTTCTGAAAACGCCTAAATATGCCTTCATCAATTCTACAGGAGAAAAATGCTGCCGTTTTTGAGGGGGTAGAGTTTCGCTTAGTACAAAACAGCATAGCAAAATGGTCAAAAATATAAAAAAGCTTAAAAAGACAAAAGTCGCCTGCCAATGAAAGGCTTGTATCAAAAATCCGCCAATGAAAGGAGCAAGTGCTGGTGACATTCCAATAAAAGGAAAAACAATCAAATAAAGTTTTCCAGCCGCTTTTTTATCCAACAAATCATTGATAATTGCACGACTTAAGACAAGTCCCGCACAAGCACCAAGACCTTGCAAAAAACGTAACACAAGAAAAGCGTGAATATGAACCGTATAAATCACACCAAGTGTCGTGAATAACCACAAGAATAAGCCCAATAGAAGTGTTTTTTTACGCCCAAAATTATCACTCAGCGGCCCATAAATGAGCTGTCCAAGTGCCAATGCCAACAAAAAAACCGCCACTGCACTTTGAATTTGAGATTGTGTCACTTGATAATATTGACGCATATCGCCCAGTGCCGGTAAAAAAATATCGGTAGAAATCAAACCTCCCGTCGATAAACATACGATAAGTATAATGAATGGTAATGTATATTTATGTTTCATCAGGAAAGTCACATTTCTTAAATTTAAAAATATTTAAATTTTACATTTATAGAAAAATAATAATTTATATTTATAAATATAAAGCTATTTTAACTTTATCCACAGCGAATAAAATAATCAATTTTCTTTATTCTTTTACTTTATTCGAGAATAATTCATCTTGTTGAGACATAAATCCAGTGTATGATCCGCACGCACACACTCAACACGTAAATAACCACTTAGTTCTTCACTTTATAATTAATTTTAAAGCATAGCAAATCGCAATTTTAAAACTATACGCAAAAGAAGCTAAAAGATCAAAGCTCTCCTTCAGAGATATATTTCCCAATCCGAAATAGCGCATCTTGTTGTATTCATGTTGCCCTATCTTCATTAGCTTTTTTCATTGATATCATCAACAAAAACGCTCCCAAACTCTATCCCTCTCCATGACAACAACATCACTCTTCCGACAACATCTTTTATCAGAATTGGTTTACAACGCTCAAAGAAAAAAGAAGCCACAAACTCCCTCTCCTCAAAACTCCCCACACAAATATTATTGTAACAATACAGCATATAACAATGCCTCATGGAGAAGTCTTTATCAACACAAATAATTGAGCAAATAAACTTAATAGCCCACTAATATCATAAAGCAAATTGTGCTTCTATCTCGCTCTAAAATCTAAATTCATCTTGTCCATTTTGTTAGATTTTCATTCTACATAGCCAGCACAAAATTTATTGCCTAAGCTATTGACAAACATGATATAATAAAAATTTGATAAATCATTCTGCATCTAATTTAGAAAGCAAGGAGAAGCTATTAATGAATATAACAGAACTAGCCACGTACCAATTACTTGTACCTATTAAAGTGGAAGGAAAGACATACACAGAAATCACCTTACACCGCCCGAAATTTAAAGACTTAAAAGCAATACAGAGCAAAGAAGGCGACGAGTAATCAATCGAAAAATCGCATGTCTTTCAGGGTGATCCTATAATGCCATCAGTAAACTTGGTGTTCGTAATTTTTTAAACATTAAAGAGATTTACGGGACTTTAATAAAAGAATGACTAAAAAAGTTTGATAAAATGCTAAACAAAGTAAATGCACCCATAAAAAGCATAATGGATGAATGTATTTTAATCGACAGTAAACCCGAAAAACGCACAAGTAACCTTTACACAAATACATTTGAAACAGAAGACATGAACAACTGCAAATGCAAAAGTGAAAACCTGTAGCACCTATGAACCGATTACAGTTCATAATCCCTAAGTCATAAAAGGGGAACACATGACCTTTACAAAATGCAGTTTCTTAGTACAAGATGCTCCATCAAACCATATTTATCTCTCAAATCAAAGTGCTCTTACATCGTATAAAAAAACTGCGGGCGAAACTAAAAACAACCTTTGGAGAGAATCTCGAAACTTTTGGACATTGTCTCAAAACTTTTCAACTTTCCTCTCTGGTTTTGGGAGTTTTTACTCAAAGAACTTAGAAAATTTTTCTAGCATTGTTTTGATATAGAGCAATAAGAGAAGGAAAAACAACTTAGAACACTAATGTTTCTTCCTTCTCTTTTATCTCTCATAGCTTTTTGAATTGAATACTTTTGATATTTATTTTGAATAATTGAAGCATCCTTTTAATTATAAGTACAATATAAAAAAATAAAATTTTAGAAGACGTGCTGTTTTTACAAAAAAATGAATAATAAAATAAAGGCTCCAGAATTTTACTTTTTACCTTCAAACACAATCAATGATGGAAAAGCGTTTACAAAGTTTTCCTCAGGCAGTATCCAGAACATTACTTGAAAGAAAAGCATTAAGAGAGCTTACTTTTAAGCTAAGGGGGAAAGATTAAACTTCACAACGACATTCAATCTTTTAAACATTGCAGTACAGAACGGGACAAGAGAGCCATTCCCCCATAGACCGTTTACCCCCCCCATCAACTAAAATTCTCGATAAACTGGTATTATCAGTTCTAGACTGGAGTCATATAAGAAGAATTTTAAGTAATGATCACCGTCTTTTTTTCGATGTTTTCTGTCCTTTTTAGCTGCTCTTTATCCCTTTTGGAACATAATTAGCAAAAAGGCATTGTATCTCCAGCATATTCAAGGAGATAAAACATGGAAACTCGCATTCCT
>NZ_JBHIQH010000032.1:0-5797 GCF_042196485.1 Bartonella sp. AD24XZML
GTGAGAATGGGGCTTCTGAAATGGAGATCTTGGGTCGTTTGGGTTGGAAACGTGCATTGGACAAGCAAGGTTACAGCATAGGTATGCTTTATTATAGGAAGGAATTGTGACATGGGGAGCAGTAGATCAGCAACGACAGAACAGAAGCAGGTACAAACAAGCGCCCCTCCTACTTGGATGCAGAATGTATTTAAGCGTGGGAGTGCAGATGCGTATAACCTGTATAATACAGGGATGGGTGGTAATGTGTATGGGGGACCTCGTGTTGCACCTTTAAGTGCTCCAACTTATCAAGCAATTGGAGGTCTTGGAGCTATTCCTTATCAGTATCAGAATTATATGAATCATTTGATGAATACTCCAACATCGTCTGCGAGAAACCTGAACTGGATTGCATCTGGTGGTTTGATGGGACCGAATTCTCAATTTGATGAGGAACTTAAAGAGGGCTTAAGTGAAATAAGAAATAGTATTAATCGACAGTTTTTAGGTAGTGGTCTTTATGGCTCTAGTGCGCATAACAATGAGTTACAGAGGGGGCTTAATGATGAATTAGCTCGTATCAAGTATCGCCAGCGTGATAGAGATTTACAGCATATGATGCAAGCCAATTCGATGATTGATCAACTAAATGAAAACCGCTTAGGCATGATAGGCAACTTATTCCCCTCTTACAATAATGCCTATTCGAATATGTTGCAGGGGTCATCTGTTCTTAATGACTACAATCAACGCCTTGTTGATGCCAATAGAGAACGTTGGATGGAACAAGACAATAGGGGCTGGAATAGGTTGAATATGCTTATGAACGCCGGTCATGGTTTTGCAAGAAATTACGGCACGACGACGAATAATATGTCAGAATCTAAGATGCATGGTAACGACCCTTGGAAGAATTTTGCGGCAGTAGCAGGTCTTGCGACAAGTTTTATGGGGATTCCTGATATTTCTAAGCCTTTTGGAGCGTTTTTAGGCAAAAAATTCGGTGTATAGGAAAGAACGAAATGGAAAAAGGTTCTTGGTTAAATAATATTTCGCGTTTTTTTATTCCTCCTGATCAAGGTGAACATCCTTTAGTTAGAATGTCTAGAATAGGAGCAGATGGTTTAATACAATATAGTGCACATCTCCCACCTACAGTAAAACGTAATAAAAGGACATGGTCTATATTTTTGCAAGAAAGAGAACGCGAAGAGCGTGAAATGATGGAGGCAAGAGAGCGCGAAAAGCGTAAAGAGATCTATGGTCGAAAGTTGTTAGGAATGGTTATTCCGAAGCTTGGTGAGAGACCATTTGAAAAAATGAATATGTTGCAGAAAGTAATACAGCAGCATCAAGGTCCCGTTGTTCCTAGTGCGATTTCTATTAATAAACCGTTTAGTACAGGTTCTCTTTCTTCTCTTAACGTAGGTTCTGTAGTTCCTGATGGAATCTATCATGAGAAGAAAGAGCCCTATACGGTTCCTGAAGCAGAAGCGCAAATACCACTTGGCGTAGGTAATCACCCACCACTCCCTAATGCACAGGAGATTAAACAACTTACGCCTATAGAAGAGGCAACTCCAACTCCAACTCCAACACCACAGTCACAAACTTCTCCAGTAGATACTCGAACTGGTTTTGAAAAGTTTGTCGAGTCTGATTTTTATAAAAAGCTTCAAGATCTTTTTGCAGGTATGTCGGCAGCGCCCTCAGGCGGTTCTGGATGGGATACACTTGCAAGTGGTGTGAGACGTCTTAATGAAGGTGATAAACGAAGAGAACAAGTCAATCAAACCGTCGAGTATCTAACGTCCAAAGGCTACAGTGAAGAAGAAGCGCGGTTCATAGCTGGGAATAAAGATGCGTTGAATGCTTTTCTATTACAAAAAGTGAACGGTGGAAATAGGAATCCCCAATTTACCAATGATGGTAGGATGCTTGTGGAAGATCCGAATGCACCAGGTGGATATAGATATATTATGGTTGAAGGTGGTAAATCGTATGAGGAAGCTGAACGTGCAAAAGCTCTATATGCAAATAATATAGTACGGAAAAGTATTTTATTGAAAGATCTCACATATCTTGATGAGTACCTTAAGGAAAAAGGTGGGTATGCAACAGGTCTGATTGCTTGGATTAAAAGCATTGTTCCTGGATTGAAAGAAAATGGTGCAGATAAAGTCGTGAAATCAATTAAGGAACGTATAGCAAGTGATCGTATAGACGAACTGAAGCAATTATCAAGGACAGGAGGGGTAGGACTTGGAAATGTCAGTGATAAAGATCTTGACATGCTAAAGCATTCTTTAGGTGCACTAAGCATTGATATGAATGTAGAATTATTTACGCGGAATCTGAATCAAATAAGAGATGTTATTTCAAGACTATCGCCTGAAGCAAAAGCCTATTTACTAGGTGAAGATGCTAGTCACTCCTCTGCTAATCAGTCGATGCCGCAAGGAGGTGTTGAAAACTTGCCAACTATAAGTAGCAGAGAAGATATTAAAAAACTAGCTATTGGAGAAAGAGTATCCATACCAGACGGTAACTATATATATGACATTATTAGGGATAGATAAATGGTTCATCATAATAATACTCATCAAGATTTTCCAGATTTTGGTCCTGGAATAAGAGTTATACGCCGTATCCCTAAAGAGGAATACGAAACATCGGTAGAGGAACCATTTCCAGATTTTGGTCCTGGAATAAGAGTTATACGTCGTATTCCTAAAGATGAATACGAAACATCATCTCAACATCCCGAAATCACGCAAAGTGAAGCTTTTTGGAACTCTTTAAAGCATGGATTGAGTTTTAATTTAGATGATGAGATTGCGGGGATTACAGCGGCAGGACGTGATTCTGATGATCAGTGGGCAATAAGTGCTTTTTTGAATGGGCTTTACAACTATTGGACTGGAGATAAGAAAACCATAGAAAAATACGAGAAAGAAGCCAATAGACTACGTGATTATTATCGTAGGATGAGTGATCAACATTATTGGACTTCTTTTGCTGGAAATGCTTTAGGGTCGGCAATTCCTTCACTTGCGACTTTAGGAGGAGGGTTGTTAGCCTCAGGAGCACGCCTTGTAGCGCCTACACTTGCAAGGAATGTGGCGGGGTCAAAGTTAGGTCAAGCCTTTTTGAAAACTGGTCAGTCACTACCAAGTCGATTTGCAAGCCCGTTTTTAGGCATCACGAACAAAACAACATTACCTCATTTGCTTAAAGTAGGTGCAGCATCTGGTGCATTACATGGCGCAGGAGAAGGCGAAGGACTTTTAAATACACTTCAAACCACGGCATCTGGTGGAACTTTAGGAATGGGCGGGGCATTGGCTGGAAATATTGTAGGCAGTATGCTTGGTTCTACTGTTGGTGGAATACGAAGACTTTTTTCTCCTTCTCATACAAAAGAAGGTGTTGCAACAGATACGTTAAGAGCAATCAGTAAACATTTAGGCAATGAAGCTTCTGAAGATCTAGGAAAATCTTTTAAGAATGCAGTCTCTACCGATTATGTAGCTGATCACAGTCCTTTTTTACAAGATCTTGTTTTTGATATCGCGAAAAGAAACCAAGGGGCTTATCTTGATTTAACCAAGAGAGCTAAACAGAGAGCGCTGGGAGGAGGGGAGCGTATTCATCAGGCGGCTGATAAATACTTTGTTCCTCATCAAAATGTCACAGGTTTAAAAAATGATCTTATCGCGATTAGGAAAGCAGAACCACATACTCTTTACGAAATAGCCAAAAAAATACCAATAGGAGAACAGCATTATGGCGCTCTTAATGAATTAATGAAGCGTCCATATTTCAAACAGGCTTATAAAGAAGGGCTACAGGAATTCACGAGTAAGGTCAAAGAAGTTGATCCATTTTCTTCTGAAAAATTTAATCTCCTTAAAGAAAAGCCCAACATGGGAGTTCTCCATGAAACGAAGGTTAAACTTGGTCTTATGAGAGATGCAGCCGAGAAGATAGGAGATAACAGTAAAGTTCATACCTTAGTTGGCATTCAGAAAAAGTTATTAGAGCTTATGGATGATATATCGCCTAAATATAAGAAGGCACGATCATTGTATCATCAATATAGTTCACGTTTAGATGCCATGGATGAAGGTTCCAAAATCCTTAGCAAGTCGGTTAATAAGGATGAGTTCAGTAAAATCTTTGATGAATTACCAAAGGCACAACAAGAATACTTTAAAAAGGGCTCAAGGGCAGAACTTTTACAAGGTATGGGGCAAACAAAAGATGAAGTATCCAAGGCAAAGGAGATTTTTGGTACGAATGATCTGTATAAACGATTTGCAAAGATTTATGGAGCCGATAAAGCTTCTGCGGTCAAGAAGGTTATCGAAAAAGAAGCCGATTATGCAGATTTTTATAATAGAATACCAGGTCGTGTAGCGGATGAAAAAATATCTTTTATGCATAATGTTAGTGTTCCAACGAGTGAACGTGATGCAGCTATACAATTAGCAAAAGCTGCTGGGAAGGCTTCTTGGATTCCTTTCAAAAAAGCAGCGTCTAAAGAGCGTGAACGTATTGAAAAGGATGTTGTCAAATTGTTAACAGGGGGAACACAGATTAAGAATGATCAAATTGTCGATCTGATTCAACGTATGGTAAATGCGCATCATAAGGGATATGCGACGAAAGAGTGGGTGAAAAAGCGTTTTTCTGATTTGTTTAGATTAAGTGGAAACGAGGTTGTGAGGATGTTTAACCGATGACCCGTTCTAGTTCTTCTGTAGACCAAGCGATCCGTCAAGCAGCAGCGCGATATGGCTTACCAGAAAGCTATTTATACCGTGTTGCGCAAGTGGAAAGTGGAGGCAATCCGAATGCAAGGAATCCCCGTTCTTCTGCGGGTGGGTTGTATCAATTTATCGACAGCACAGCCAAACAATATGGTTTGCAAGACCGTTTTGACCCCATGCAAGCGGCAGATGCCATGGGGCGGTTGACGCTTGATAATCGCAATCATTTAAGCCGTCTGTTGGGAAGAGCGCCTAGTGAAGCGGAATTGTATTTAGCCCATCAACAAGGGGCAGGAGGAGCCGCGCGGCTTCTTCAAAATCCCCATGCCAATGCGGCGCAAATTGTTGGCAGTAATGCGGTTGGTTTGAATGGTGGCAACAGCGGTATGCGTGCAAGTGATTTTGTCAACCGCGTGCTACAGATGTATGGGGGGCAGCCTTATAGAGCAAGTCCTATAGCACAGAGAAGTTTTGGCAATAGAGACAACATGTTAGAGGTTTTACGGGCATTATTAGCATCACAATTAGCATCGCAAGAAGAGTCTTCGGAAGAAGAAGAGAGTGATGAAGATGATAACCTTTTGATGACGCCCTTCATGCGGGCATTTTACGGACCATTTTACCGAAATTAGGATTCATGAGAGATGTCGACGATTTATGATTGGTCGCTTAGAGCGGCGGATAATACGCGTTGTGATGCTTCAATTGATTGGTCTGAGGGGCAGCATCCTAGCAGTGTGAATAAGAGCGCCCGTGTGATGATGCAACGCGTAAAGGAATATTTATCGGATACGGGTGGTGCGCTTGAAGGGATTGTTACCAATGATCATGTTCAACAAACGAGTGTGATAAGACTTGCAAGCACCTCACAGTTTTTAGGTTATCAGAATGGTATCGTTTTGCGCTTTATGGCGACGGGCAGGAATGTTGGAGCAACCACAGTCTCCCTTAATTCTTTAGAGGGCAAGCCGGTTTATAAAGCAACAGAATTAGGGGTTGGTCCTTTATCAGGGGGCGAACTCCAAGAAGGGTGCATTTATACA
>NZ_JBHIQH010000033.1:0-2832 GCF_042196485.1 Bartonella sp. AD24XZML
AATAAGCCCTGCTCTATCTTGCTTAACAAGCTTGTCACCCACCACATTAGTAACTACATTCTCAATCTTTTTATCAATATTCGTGAAAGAACTACTTACACCAGTAAAGGCATCCGCAACGTTATGATAGTTCTTGTCAGCTCCAACACCATCCTTATCAAAGACTTTAACTGTAAAAGTAGGAGCACTCCAATTTCCATCTTTATAGCCAGCACCACCGCCAAAATAGCCTGCAACGACATTGCTCATGGAATAAAGTTGAGAACCATTTATCGCATCAGTGGATGTTGCTGTAATCGAACCTGCATTAACACCGGAAAGTGTCCGTGCCGCATTATCAACGTTTGCAATACTTACGTTAGTTCCTCTTACTTTTCTACCAATGGTAATAAGTCCTGCTGTATCTTGCGCAACAAGCTTATCACCCATCACATTTTTAATCTCTTTATTAATATTTACAAAAGAATCATTCACACCAGCAAAGGCATCTGCGACATTATTATATTTTTTCTTAGTCTCCTTACCATTTTTATCAAAGACATTAACTGTAAAAGTAGGAGTACTCCAGTTCCCATCTTTATAGCTAGCACCACCGCCAAAAGACTTCGCCACCCCAGCGCCCAATTTATAAAGCTGGGAACCAGTGATTGCGTGATTCGATGTTGCGCTAACCAAACCATCACGAACACCAGTAATAAACCGCGCCTCATGAGAATTATTTGCAACGTCTACTATATAACCCCTTTTGTTCGCACCAATGGTAATAAGCCCTGCTGAATCTTGCTTAACAATCATATCAGACAAGATTTTATCAATTTTATTATTAATTTCTCTCTGATATATCCCCCAAACATTTCCCCAACCCGCAAACGCATTATTAATGGCTGTTCCAACCTCAAACTTAATAGTTTTTCCTATATTAAGTTTAAAATTGCTGAATTCATTCTTTACACCTCTGAATGCACTATTTACCCCTACAAACGCAGATCCAACATCTCTATACACGTTACCGTCAATTACATAGGTTGGCGCAACACTTTTAAGTATATTTGCACCACCACCAAAATACTCCGCTACATTACCCCACTTATCACAAGCAGAAACAGGAGAAGCATTTGATAAAAAGACAGCTACTGACACTAATGAAAGCGTTTTAATAAAAGGCAATCGATAAGACGAGCAAGAATTTTTTAAATTACTCACTGCTAGCGTGTGTGGTGTGGTATATATTTTTTTCATAATAAATCCTCTAAGTAAGAAAAAGATATTAAAAACATTAAAAAGACATATTCCGGTGCTACTAGGCTCCAGAGATTGTTTTTTCTTGTTTTATAAAAGATTAGGGTTGTCATAATGCGGAAGAGGACTATCTAAGATCTCAATGAGATAGAAGTCGACGTTGATCGATAGTCCAATTAATAAGGTTTTTGTTTATCCCCCTTTAAGGAGGGGTGTTTTCTTTTAGCAGAGCTTTTAAATTTAAAGGTGAAGAAAGGTGAACGAAGTATAGAAAAAACATGTTTGCGTACTATTATTTAGGTGTTGTGTGTTTAAGAGGCAATAAAGGATGTTTATTGCGGAAGGGAGTTAAGTTGTTTGATGAGTGACTTAGAGCGTTTTTTGTAGGGTTGCGCTTTTGTTGTGAGAGTAAGCGAGGTACCCTCGAGCTTTAGATTTATATCTCTCAAAACTTTTTGAAATAAAATAATAGTGATAGTGTGATTTTTTCATGATTTACTGCACCCCGCTTTGAAAAAAGATTCTTAGTATCTTTTAACTAACTTTTCACATTCTTACAGACTATTTAAAAAATAGCAAGAAAAAAATGATTTAAATTATTTTTTATTAATGTGTCTTTCTGATTTATGAAATAATTCTAAAATTCATAGCCTCATTGTCTGCACTTTAGGTTTTTATAAAAGTGCTGGTGCATTGTTATGCTTCAAATATCCCTATTTTGATCAAAGTGAGTCTTATTTAATTATTCCGGCTGCTGCATACAAAGATAATAATAAACATAGTAAAAATGAGATTTTTTTATTTCTTTAAGCATACCCCCCAATGGATATTTCTATTAATAAAGTTATAAACCGTACAGTTTTAAAATATTGTGCGATTGCGCACTCTATTAATTTAGATGAAGGCATCACTCTGCATTTGTAAATTTTTTTTGTTAAAACGCTTCAATGTAACTAAAATCAGTCCTACTAAGATATTACTACAAAATACATTGTTATAAAACTTTATAAGTATACTACTCTATGAATTTCTGTGTAAAATATCACTTCTTTATAAAATGTTTACCCTTGTCTGATGAGACAAGAAGGAAAAACTCCCTTAAAAATAAATATCAATTACTCAAATAATTCTTTTTGGAGATGATAAATGATTTTTTCATATAAAATTTCACAATAAAAAATATATTTTTACTCGAAATACACCCTTATTTTTTATTGCTATTCATTTATGATGAAAATAACTTTCCTTCCCTTTAAATGGCACATGTAACGCATTTGATAAGAGAAGGAAAATTTATTTCGAATTTTCTATTGTTAATTCAGTGTTACCCTAAATCCAGCACCTACACCCCAATGTCCCCCAGCACTCGTTGCAGATACGTTAGAGCGAAATCTTCCATTTTCAGACATATAACCAGCACCAATAGCAAATGCAGATTGACTGCGCCATACACCCGTACCAAGTGAAAAACTTAATTTTCCCGGTGTATCGTCATAGCTTAAATTAGATACTGCTAGACCAATAGCAGCAGCTTGTCTTGCCTCTTTTCGAACATCCTCAACAGCATAACTTAATGTCGAAAACTTCATATCC
>NZ_JBHIQH010000034.1:0-118686 GCF_042196485.1 Bartonella sp. AD24XZML
GAGTGCTATTTTTGCAAGATGTGGATTAAACACCACTACGGAATGCCATTCTGTTTTGTCTACTTTCTTATTGGTTGCCTTATCTGTATAGCTCTCAAACGTTGCTATACGAAAATTGACCACCTCGGCGCCAGATGACATTGTTTTACTTTCTGGATTTGCACCTAAATGACCAATTAAAATCACTTTATTAAGCATATTTGTAAGTTCCATTAAATGATGTAAAGATCATAACATGTTTTACGTGTTTTTACAATATTTTCAGTTAGCTAATAACAATTATTTAAAGTGTTACATTATATTCAAATCACTAAAGCATGTGAAATCGGATTGAAAGGCAAGGGGAACGATTCCTGTCGGACCATGGCGTTGTTTTGCTATAATAACCTCGGCTTTACCCTTGGCTTGCTCCATTGCCTCTTGCCATTTGCTATACTCAGAGGTGCCTTCTTTGGGTTCTTCATTTTTGAGATAGTATTCTTCACGATAAACAAACAGAACAATGTCGGCATCTTGCTCGATTGAACCAGATTCACGTAAATCGGATAATTGTGGACGTTTATCGGTTCGATTTTCAACTTGACGTGAAAGTTGTGACAGAGCAATGATGGGAATATTGAGTTCTTTTGCAAGTGCTTTTAATCCGGTGGTAATGGCTGTAATTTCTTGAACGCGATTTTCTAATGAACGCTTTGAACCGCTTGTCATGAGTTGGATATAATCGATAATCAAGACATCTAGACCATGTTGTCGTTTAAGACGCCTTGCACGAGCGGACAATTGTGCAATAGACAACCCACCCGTTTGATCAATATAAAGAGGGATTGTTTGTAAGGAACGCATTGCGTGAATAATTTTTGCAAATTGCTCTTCTGAGATATTACCACGGCGCATATCAGAAGAAGAAATCTTTATTTGTTCAGAAATAATGCGAGTTGCAAGCTGTTCTGTTGACATCTCAAGTGAAAAGAAACCAACAATACCCCCTTCATTTTCTTGGCTGTTATCATGACGCTTACAAGCATTAGCAATATTAAAAGCAATATTGGTAGCAAGCGATGTTTTACCCATACCAGGGCGCCCCGCAAGGATAATTAAATCAGATGCTTGTAACCCTCCCATTTTCTCATCAAGGGTTTTAATATGGGTAGCTATCCCTGAGAGCTGTGAGGAACGCTTTTTCGCAGCGCTTGCCATGTTAAGTGCTTTTGCAATGGCTGTATCAAAGTTTTCAAAACCACCCCCATATTTTCCTTTTTCTGCTAGCTCAAATAACTGATTTTCAATCGTTTCAATTTGTTGTGATGTTGTAAGTTCTACAGAAGCATCATAAGCTCTATTCACAACTTGAGTGCCAAGGTTAATTAAAGAGCGGCGGATAAAAAGATCATAAATGACGCTTCCATAATCTTTAGTATTAATGATTGTTACAGCTTCTTTAGCTAAACGCACCACGTAATTATATACCGTGATGTCACCAATTTTCGCATCATTTTCAACAAAGGGCTTAATAGTAATGGGATCTGCAATTCTTCCCTTTTGAATAATTTGTGAAATGATATCAAAAAGCTTTTGATGCAACGGTTCAAAAAAATGCTCTACTTTTAAAAAATCAGAAACGCTATCAAGAGCATTATTATTGATAATGATAGCACCCAGCAAAGCTTTTTCAGCTTCAATATTATGGGGAAGTTGACGAAAAGAAGATTGTTCTTCTGTTTGAAAAGAAGGTAAATTAACAGCGTTCATTTTATTCATTATGATTTAAATTGATTTGATAAATGATAATTATAAATCACTGAATCTACAGTGTGAATCCCATTTTTATTTTACTTAACAGCTTGCATTTTGATACGTTTTGTGCAATAAAGAGATGTTCGTAACTTTCGAATAACAAGATAACAGTCATGCATTGCAAAACAGAAGCCGTGTCAAGAAATTGGCACGGCTTTAATGCATTTAAATTGAATAGAAAAAACTAGCCTCTAGTATAAAAGAAAGCCCTGTTACGTAAATACATAACAAGGCTTTCACAATTTCTCAAGTTGTATATAAAATATAGTACATTATGTATAAAGTTACAAGCGTTAATACACAAAAAAAACCGTGTCATTTAAGGCACGGCTTTTGCGATATCTTTAAAGAGGAATATTGTTTTAACCTAAAGAACGGTTAAAATACAACGCCATTATGACGTTGCGAATTAATGGTAGCATGATACATTTAAAGATGCAATTTGAGAGAAACCACACTTGCTTTTATACACAAAATATGTGATTTGTGAGTTTCTTATCTGTTTATAGGTTTTGAAAACAAAAGCCGCGTCTTTAAAGGACACGGCTTTTTTGTTAATTATTGCATATTTCCATAGATTTGCTCTCTTAAGCAAGCTAATCCTTTGGAAGTGATTTTAGTTGATGGTACGGTTTTTTCTGTACCATCATTTTTTTGAATAGTAATGGCTGTGCAATCCATTAATCCTTTTTGGATTTTATCTTGATATGGTAATAATGGGCCGTTTGGTACTCTTTTGTAAACCCAACCATATCTTCGTAAGTAATCTGATAAATCCTTAGGCCTTACTTCCAATATTTTTGCAGCATCTATGATACCAAACAAGCCATCGGAACGTTTTAAACCATCAAGAGCTATTGCTTTTGGTTTGAGTGTATTCACTTCGTTTCTTAAGTTTTCTATTTGTGTAACACTTTCTAAAAGCAGTTTCTTAACAAAGAGAGGGTTTTCTAAAGCACTTGCTAAATCTGTTTTCTTTTCTAATTCCTGCCACCGGTCAATTATTTTTGCACGCAATGTAGTGCTGTATCCTGAAACGAGGATTAAGCATTCACGCTTTGGAAGGTTGTAACAGTTTTGGGGCTTACCCTGTTTATCTAAATAGGTGGATCCAAATTTGGATTGACCCCCTTCAGGATATAATTCTCCTAACATTTGCCGAATATCACGCATAATATGCGCATGTTGCTTACCGCATAACTCTGCAATTTCACGACTAGACATCGTTTGAATGCTATCATCTATTTTGATTTGATTTACGTTTGTTAAATTTGTTTGATTTACATCGATTAAGTATTGTGACATCTTTTTTGCCTAAAAATTTAATAAACTTTAAAAAGCAGGCGCCCCCGCCGCGCCGACGCGTTATTTAAGCAGCCTCGTTAATACTATGCACATTATCAAAAATAGGATTATAAGCTTTCAAAAGCGGCACTATTGATTCAATTAGTTCGGATTGACCGAATTCTGTCATAATTGCTAAGATTTTTGTAAAATTTGGAATTTCGTTTTGTAATTTAAAAAACAAGACTTTCTCAAGAGCAGCCATAAGTTCCACTAAAGAAACGTGATAGTTATCTTCAGTATCAATATCAATATTTTCGCTATTTGCTTCTTTACACACTACCATCCACAAATCACATAAGAAATCAGTGGTTATTTTGATATCGTTTTTTTCTTTAGAATGCATTTTAACACCTAGTTATTTAGAGTTTTTAATTGACAGCCCATAAGGGCGCCGGGCGCTAAAAACACGGTAACTAGTCCGTTGCTTATACTTTTCCCTCGCGAAGGGTATTGTATGGTATAAGCACACCCGACACAAATCATCATACGCTATTCAAAGCATAAAAGACAGCCAGTATTTTAAAGAAATGGGAGAAACCTTTTCGTGGTTTACCCGCTAGTTATCGTGGTTTTTAATCACTTGCCAACCTTAATAAACGACCTTTTCATTAAAGTCAATACGTATTTTTTATTTTTTTCACTTTTTTTCATTTTGATAATAACCTAATTGAATATCAAGTGCTTTTTCTAGTTCACTGTCTATATCATAAGCCTGTGAATAACATCTCTCACCATTATCTCTAATCTCACAAATCAACTGATCTTTCTCTGTACGTTTTTTGATTTTCGTATTTACCTCATCTATCAAAGGTTCACAACTCAATACACTTCTTGGCAAATCACCCCCATATATCCAAGCTTTCACTTGCGCCTTGGTACTGTAATCAACTTTGTTAGGCATCTCATGATACTGACCACCATCGAATTCCTCGTATTCTCTTGATCCATCTTCGTATTCATACAAGTTGTAAAAATATTCTGCCACCCCTAATCCCCATGGTGCATATCCAACCGCTGTTACAACGAACTTTTTCCCCCCCTTCTGTTTACGTTTTTTTAAAAACATTTGGTTTAATATCCCCTATCTAAATCCATAACTTTACCAATGGGTTTATTTGCCTCAAAATGGACCGTATAGAAGCGTTTTTAATTTCAATGTATTTTTATCACAAAATCTTTAAATCGCTCTGTACGGTGCCTTTCTGTCAATTTAAACGCATATCTATTCTCAAAATCATCAGCAAACTTCACTACTTTGCTGTTTATCATTCAATGCTTTTAAATACGATTTCATTATGTAGCAAATAAACTAATAGCCTCTCTACTCCTGATGCATTCTGATCCATACGTGTCTTTAAGCGTAAATCGCTGTTGCAAGTTGATTGAAGCTTTCTGAAAGGTTATTTGCGAAATTGTTTGACGGTGGTTTATAACATGCGCTTTCATATAGTTTTTTCACTTCTGATTTTTCGTGTTTCTTAATTACCAATCCATATTTTGGATGCGTAATCCAATTATCCCAAGCGCTTTGCCAATCGCGTTCATTTGCATTTCGACATAGATTGGTTTTTGAAAAGCGTACAAATTTTTCAAATTCTGATAAGGCTTCATCATGCGTTAATCCTTGTTCAATTGCATATTGAAAATCGGGGGTGAAATCTTCTAGTATTCTTTTAACTTCTTGTTTTTCCCTTGTTTTCTTTGTTTCTTCAAAAAAGTTTGCTTTCTCTGGAAAATAAGCAGGCATTATCTTATCAACGATTTCTGAAAGTTGTTTACCAACCTTTTTAACTTTTCGTGAAGGCAATTTCTCAATCATCGCTTCGTTAATTTGCCATCGGTTGTTAGCTTTGTTTGAAGTGTTGGTATTTTGCTCGTGAATGATTGGTTGTTTGGTTTCTATCGTTTTGATTTGTTCTGATTGAACATCATCACACTCGATTGCCTTTTCAACAAAATCGTTTGTTTCTAAATTTTCAAAATCAATTTCTCTTTTTGATAAAATAATAGTTTTATTTTTTTTGTTATTGTTAATGTTATTGTTAATGTTAATGGCATCATTTAGCATTGCATATGCATTGCACGTGCATTGCTCATGCATTGCACGTGCATCATCATTACTTTTATCTTTGTTTTTATCCCATCTAGCTTTTGCTGCTTTTGAAGCCTTTTCCGAAGCTTTATCTAAATTCTCATTAGAGTTATTGAGTTCTTCTTCAACATCTAAATTCCATAAGCGACCATCTGCTAAACGAATGAGATATCCTTCTTCAAGCAAAACATTCAGTGCCGCTTCAAACTTCTTTACTGAATAACCAGTGTAATGAGATAAAACTTTAATATTATAAAAAAGAGGTTCACCAGTACGCAACATACGTAACCGTAATCGCATATAGATATTGCCCTCTACAGCAGGCAAATAATCAACAACTATTGCCCACTTGTCTGCAAAAAGCCTCGTCCATGGCAACTTAGTTGACATGTATTGCCTCCTCTCTTTTCTTACTCCACCTTGCTAAAGCAGCTTTCGAAGCTCTCTCTGAAAATTTGCTAATGCTATAATCAAAAGCTAGTGACTTATGCCATAAACGACCATTCTCTAAACGCGTAATATGATCCGTGCTTATTAAAGTCTCTAATGTCTTTTGAAACGTTCTTATTGAACACCCACACCAACTCGATAAATAAGACGCATTATTTATAAGAGGCGCTTTCCTATCATTCATAAGCAACACAAGTGTTGTATAAACAGCCTTCTCTGTCGCTTTTAAGCCCATAAGATCTTTTAAAAACTGATCTGTACTAAATTTTACAAACGCCACTTTATTATTGGACATCATTTGAGATCTCCCTTTCTTTAACTAAATGTAAAATTGCTAAAGCATCTGCTTCATTATCATCACATGGCTTGTGCCCTTTAATACACATTGCCTCTATCATCTCTTCTTTCGACGCATTCCCCTTCCCCGTCGTCGCTTTCTTAATCGTACTTACCGGTATCCCCTCATACGGTATCTGATGATGTTCACACCACGCCGTTAACGTTGCTAACAAACCGCCGTAAACATGCGCGGCATCTGTACCTTTATGACGCCTCACCTCTTCAAAATACACCGCGTCAATTTGACCTGCTGTCTGCTTTATTTCTGATAGCCATTGCTTAAAACGCAAGTAACGCATTCCACCGCCTTCAAAACGGCGCGATTGAAAATTCACGGTACCACTTATGATACTACCGTCCCCTCCACGTATCGCCCACCCAGTCCGCGTACCTAGATCAAAACAAAGAATCGTGTTATTCACCGCGCCGCTCCACACATAACGTGTTTTATAGAAGTGTTTTTTTCCGAAAATGAAGGAAAGAAGGGTGTAAGAAGTATGCAAATAGATAAAGATGTTATAGCTATAATTATTAGTATCTTTTCCCTAATACTATCGTTGTTTTTAAGATACGTAGATCTCAAAAAAGCAGAAAAGACTCGAAGAGAAGATTTATGCAATGTAGAAAAACAGTTTAACCATCTAGAAGAGCAAAATAAATCATTGCAAAAGCAAGCCACATCATCAGAAAAACATGTCAATTTTTTACTAAAAACAAAAGAAGAACTGGACTTAGGACCACCGCTACAGTTCAATGTACATAGTCCTACTCCAGACAAACATGATCCTAATAAATTTAGTGTCATATTATACATTAAAAATCCTACAGAAAGAATGATTAAAATAAATCACATATGGATAGAGAAAAAATGCCAATTCGAATTTGATAAAATAGTTTATAGCAACGGTACATTTATTAGCGGAAATGGCCAAATAACTATCAACCCCACATCTCCGAAACATATAGACCTAATAAAACTCGAAACAGAACAAACCTTACAAAATGGTCTTAATTCCTTTAATAATATAATCGGTGGACAAGAAATTAAATTAGAATTTTTCATTTGTTCCTCAAAATTGAATAAATCAGATACTCCGCTTTTTATTATGGAACATACTTCCTCAAGTAATCCTCAAAAAACAATTAAAGCTTCTTTTTGGACCTATTTCTTATCCCCTCATTCTTCCTAAGTTTATCCTCTAGATCCCATATTATTCTTTTTTGTTTAATTATCTCATCCCTAAGCTCTCCTGCCTGTTTAAAATAGTGATAAACCTCATAAAGCAAATATAGATTGGTAGTTATAGAAAGAATTGTTGCTGCTGTACTCATCTCTCTCTCCTCACTTATTTTTCTTCTTATTTTTATGAGGCTTTTCTTTTACAGATTCACCACGCTGCTTAAGCTCTTGGGTCAGTCTCTCAATTTCCTTATCACGCGATTGGGATTCTGTTTTTATTGCATCTATAACTTCGTTTTTCCGTTTGAACGCTTCTTCATACTCATCTATCTTCTGCTTCAGTGCTTTAATTTCCTTTTCATATTTTTTGATATCCTCACCACACTCATCAATGATCTTCTTAGTGACGTTGCGTTCTTCTTTTAAAACCTCAATTCGAAATTCTTGACCTTTAACCTGCTCTTTAAGCTTTTTAACTTGATCTCGATAATACAAAGCAAAACGAAACATCACTCCACTAAAAAGCAAGACTACAAACACTACACACACACTTATAAATATCACGGTACCTAAACTCATTTTGATCTCCTTAATGCTGCAATCTATCGACCGTCTGTTCAACAACGTGGCTCTTGCAAATTTTCGACATTGGGGCGTGTTGCTCTTGCATTAATCTCTGCAAGCGCTCGGGATAAAAAAAATCTTCGGGGCGCAAATCTATCCCATGATCACGTGCGTAGGTTAATAATTGCGCTTGATAAATTGAAGGAAATAATCCATTAGAACCACCCTTCTCTTTAGAATAAGTGATACGATAAACAGCACCTTTACATTTCTGTAAAATACGCGAAACATTAACAGCCCCCCCTAAATATTTTATTATGGTATACGCAGGTTCTTTTTTCATAATAATAAAATTTCATATTTAATGAATTTTAGCAAGACAAAAATTCAGTTTTTTTTTATTGATTTTTCATATCACATGAAAGAGCCTTATTTTTATGGAATCAGATCAGTTAAAGGCGTGGCTTAATGAGCAATTAGCTAAAAATGGGCATGGCAGCAAAAAAATGCTCGCTAAACATTTAGGGATATTGCAATCTACTTTAAGCAATATGCTAAATAACTCAGAAAAATCAGAAAAAAAGAAACCAATAAAACCTAGATCAATAAGAGCTGATGAACTAATAAAAATTATTGATTTTTTTGGTGAAATCCCGCCTTTTTTAATAAAAGAATCTGAACAATTTATTCGTCTTTACTATCAAGCAAAACCTGAAGTTCAGAAAGCTGTTTTAACGATTCTTCAAAATTCTTGTTCTTTAGACAAAGAATAATAGATGCCCTCACTTTTTTATCTCCATAATTCCAAAGTTTTTCTAACATTGTATTATCCAAAATTAACTTTTTCCTTTACAAAATTTCATATTTTATGAATTTTTTAGTTGACCTCGTTCATTAAATATGAAATATACAATCACCATACCCCGAAAAAAAAAACCTATGTCAAGGCGTTTTTTTCAAAATGTATTTAAATATTTTGATAATGGAGGCATTTGTGAAAAAACCAGTGTTTATCAATTCTGATGAAATTCTCTTAGTCATCTGCGAAAATGAAGAACAAAATCTCGCTAAATCTGGTCCTTTCTTAGAAGAAAAGGACATTATCAAATTTATCGACCAAGCCGATAATGCTCTCCAAATTTTGCGCGTAGAACCAACGACTAATCGTTGCGAAAATATCTCTGAAGATATTGCCGAATTCTATCTGAAAGAATGTGAAGAACAGTGTTTCAATGGAAACATACCTCACGACTTTGTTAAAGACAGTAACGCATACGGTTTTTTTTTAGAAGAAATCGAACAGCAGCGATATGAAGATGAAACTTACGGGACTTATGAACAGCAGCACCGGTTAACTCTTTCGGATGTCATTCCAAACTACCCACACTATACACACTACAGAGGGCGTTTCTAAAAGCGCCCTCCTCTTTCCTCTTATTAAATATCGGACGGAGTAAACTTATGAATAATCCTATCGCTATTACAAATAACACGATTAACGGAGAAGACGTTCAAACAGTAAACGCACGTGAATTGCATGCCTTTTTGGAGGTAGGTAAAGATTTCTCTACTTGGATTAAAAACCGCATCAACAAATATAACTTATTAGAAAATAAGGATTATATAGTTTTCACCAATTTTGGGGAAAACCTCCAAGGTGGTCGTCCCTCTAAAGATTATGCTCTCACCTTAAATGTAGCGAAAGAGCTTTCTATGATTGAGAACAATAAGAAAGGTAGAGAGGCTCGTTTATACTTTATCGAATGTGAACGGCGTGCAAAGCAGGCAGTAACACCACAACAAATCGACTATTCCAGTCCAAAAGCTATGATTGGCTTTTTGAATTACCTACAAAGTCAAATAGATCAACAAGATACTCTCATTGAATATCTAAAACCAAAAGCAATGGCTTTGGAAAGCTTGCAACGCTCTGATGGGCTCTTCGGTCTGACTGAAGCAGCTAAAATTCTCGAAATGCAACCAAAACAGTTCATTCTCTTCTTACAGAAAAAAAGATGGGTTTATCGACGCACTTTCGGCGCTCACTTATTGCCTTATCAAGACAAAATCCAAAAAGGTCTTATGGATTGCTCAACCAACACTATTCAAACCGAAAAGGGAACTGAAAAAGTCATTCCTTCCGCAAAAATCACAACAAAAGGCATGGGGCTGCTGTCTCAAGAAATTAAACGACAAAGCACGCATTAAAAGGAAACAAACATGACAAATTCACAATTAGCCACTATGGCAAAAAAATACGGATTTTCTGATCATGAGTTTCAAAAGGCTATCATGAAAATTTGTATTGGCAATAAAAACGCCCAAAACATCACTGATGAAGAATTTGCTATTTTTCTTTTTATTGCCAATAAACATGGTCTCAATCCTCTAACAAAAGAGATCTATATAATCCCTAAAAAATTCGGCGGCATGATCCCTGTTGTCTCTATTGATGGCTGGATTAAGATCATTAAATCTAATCCTAAATTTGATGGCATGACTTTTCAAGATCAACTCGATAAAGATGGAAATTTAATTGCCATTAAATGTGCTATTCGTCTCAAAGGCATTAAAGACCCTATCGAAGTCACCGAATATTTAAACGAATGCAAACAAGAAAAAAGTGACCCATGGGAAAAATATCCAGCACGCATGTTACGTCATAAAGCAACTATACAATGTGCTCGCTATGCTTTCGGTTTTTCCGGTATTTATGAAGAAGATGAAGCGGCTCGTATTAATAATACCACACAAGGACAACTTGTTTCTCATGGCATGCTGGAACAAATCAAAGAGTTAATTAAAGAGACTGGAACCAATGAAAATAATCTTCTCTCTTACGCGAACGTAGAAAAACTAACAGATCTGTCTTTTGAAAAAGCACAAGAGGTTTTAGGACTTTTAGAAAAAAAGCAAAATATCCAAAGAGAAAAAGCTCTCGAATACCTCCCTCCACAAGAACAAATAAACGCCCCTATACAAGATGCCGAATATATTCACGTCCAAGATATTGAATATGCGCCAACTCAACAAGAAACGGCGGTGTGAGATGGAACAAAGAACAGCACAATGGTTTCAAGCAAGGCTAGGCAAAGTTACCGCTTCAAACATTTACAACGTCCTGAGTAAAACAGCCAAAGGATTGCCTACAAGCAAATATGAAGATTACAAAATCAAACTCATAACAGAACGTTTAACTGGGGAAACCAGCCCCCATTATGAAACTGAAGATATGCGTTGGGGCATTGAACATGAAGAAGATGCACTCAAAGAATATGCATTCATTTATGATGCCGATATAAGAAAATGCGGCTTTATCCAACACCCCACAATCAAAATGGCGGGGGCAAGCCCTGATGGGCTTATTGGGAGTGATGGATTAATCGAAATCAAATGCCCGAGATCCGCAAACCATATGCGCTTTTGTATAGATAACGAGATCAAACCAGAATATCACGCGCAAATGCAATTCCAAATGGCGTGTACAGAACGTCAATGGTGTGACTTTATAAGCTATGACCCACGGTTTACGGGGGCATCATCTCACTTGCGTATGAAAATCAAACGCATCTACCGTGATGACAAACAAATTGAACAAATCAATCAAGCTGTTCAAGCCTTTTTAGAAGAAATAGAACGTGAGATAAAACAACTCTCTACAAAAGCTGCTTAACCCTTATGGGGGTGTTGTTTAACGCATATCTACAATCACCCCCGCCCTTTCACATAAGGAAATTAAACGTGTGTAACATCGAACATATTATCATACAGCCTGCTAAAGATGAGGAATTTTGTTTTTTTACCCTTGGCTATGAAGGTAGGTCCCTTGAGAATTATCTTAGTTGTCTCATAGAAAACAATATCAAAACTTTATGTGATGTTCGTAAAAATCCAATAAGTAGAAAACACGGATTTTCAAAAAGACAATTAGAGCAAGCTGTAAGCAACATTGATATTGAATATATGCATATGCCTGAACTTGGAATTGCCTCTGAAAAACGAAGAAATTTGAAAACACAAAAAGATTATGACCGCCTTTTTAAAAATTATCGAAATACAACTCTCAAGAATAATTCTTGTGCAATAAACAATTATATCAAATATTTTTAAACAAAAAGCGCGTTGCAATCACCTGTTTTGAAGCCAATGTATGCATGTGTCATAGAGGACAGCTCGCATTAGCTCTTACTCAATTGCCTGATTGGAAATATGAAATTAAGCACATCTAAAAAATAAACTTACAGATTTTTTACATATGGAGGTGCTTCTCTTCACAAATGCCTCCTAGCACCCCCACCCTTCCTAACACTTTCAAGTAATGCGTGATTCACGAAACGGGTGAATTACGTCTCAATGTAAGGAGAAATGACATGGCGCCGCGCCCTGCTACCATAACACAACCAGCCATTGCTCGTGCTTTACGAGAAGCAAAAAAGCAAAAATGCGAACTCATAGAAATCAAACCTACCGGTGAACTGCTTATCTATCTTAAAGCAGATATCCCATTACCAAACTCAGCAGTAAATCCTGACAAGCTATTGTCTTTGTCAAAAAATGAAAGTGATGAAGTTTTACTTTACAACATGTAATTTACCATGCCAAAACCACGCCCCCCTCATCTCGTCAAAGAAATTACACGCCACGGTAAAATTATATGGTATGTGCGTATTGGTCATGGGAAACGTATTAGAATACGCGGGACTTATGGAACGCAAGAGTTTGTTGACAACTACAAAAGCGCACTTGCCGAATTACAAGGGCTTATACTCCCTAAATCCAAAACCAGTAAGCTAGTCGAAGGTTCATTTGCATGGCTCCTTAAACAGTATCTTAATAGCTCCAATTGGCATAACCTCGCTAAAGCCACAAAGAGACAAAGAGAATACACTCTTATGAAAGTGTGCGATACTATAGGACACATTTCATACCAAGCAATAGAAAAGAAACATATCATAGCCGGTGTTGAACGGCGCAAAGAAACACCAGCAATGGCTAGAGACTTTCTACAATCCCTAAATGGGCTTTTTAAATGGGCGATTGAACAAGGACTTTTGGAAAGCAACCCTACTTTAGGTATCACAAGACCTCCTCTTAAAAATAAAGAGGGCTTTCCCGTTTGGACAGAAGAAGATGTTGAAAAATATTACCAACGCTGGTCACATGGTACCCATGAACGTGTTTGGATTGATGTTCTTCTTTACACGGGTCTGCGTCGTGGTGATGCGGTCCGCATTGGCTGGAAAGACGTCAAAGATAATATCATTCACATCAAAACAGAAAAGAGCCAATTTAAAACAGATGTCTTTCTCCCAATTTTGCCAGAATTAGCCAAAACGCTTGAAGTTGGTCCTATTGGAGAAGAAACATTCATTTGTGGTAAACGCGGGAAAAAAATACCCAAAAAAAGCTTCGGAATTACATTTTATAATGCTTGTACCCAAGCAGGTATCAAAAAATCAGCGCATGGCTTAAGAAAATTAGCAGCAACACGCGCAGCAAATTCGGGTGCAACGGTATCGCAATTGAAAGCACTCTTTGGCTGGACAAATGACAGTATGGCATCTCTTTATACCAAGAGCGCAGATCGCAAAAAACTCGCTCTTGAATCGATACAAAAGCTCCAAAAAAGTTAGGGATAGAGACAAAAAAACATAATAGAATCAATAAGCACCTAATCCCTTACTACAAATATAACTTTTTGATTTAATTATTATTTGTTACCGTTGCTAGAAATAACAATAAATCAAGGGGTATAATTTGTTAATAGGCTTGGCGTTATGTCAAAATATCAGCGATGAGATTGCTTTTTGGTTGTTTTAGAAATGAAATAATGAGCTCAAATATTGATGAATGAAACGGAAGGTTTAAATTGAAAATATTAATTCCAGATGACTATCAAAAAGCCACTCTAACATTACAGTCTATTACAAAATTAATGACATCACATGAAGTGCTGGTTATAAATAATTTAGCTAAAGAATGTGATTTAGAAGATAAGCTCAAAGAGATCGATATTCTTATCTTAATCAGAGAGCGGACTATAGTTGATAGAAATCTTCTCCTGAAACTGCCAAATTTAAAATTAATCTGCCAAACAGTCCCTATAGGTTCACATATTGATATAGAAGCTTGTAGAGACTTAGAAATTGAAATATTAGACGGTGGTGGAGATCCAACTTCTGCTGCTGAATTTGCGTGGCTCTTAATTATGTCTGCGCGTAGAAAACTCTATAAATCTGTATCTGATATGAAAAAAGGACGATGGCAAACAACATTTGGCAACCAAATGAAAGGGGCTACTCTTGGAATATTCGGATTTGGGCGTATTGGTAAAATGGTTGCTCAATATGCTCAAGCTTTTGGCATGTCCATTTTGGTTTATGGGAGCGAGCATTCAACGCAAGAAGCAAGAAATTTAGGTTATCATTTTACGCATTCAAAAGATGAATTTTTTACACGTCCTGACATTATATCCATCCATTTACGTTTAAGTGATAAAACCAGAGAAATCATTCAATTAGATGATCTATTGAGCATGAAACCTCATGCTATTTTTGTCAACACAGCACGTTCAGCTTTGGTTGAAAAAGGAGCGATAGAAAAAATACTCAGTTTGGAAAATTCAACTTACTTTGCACTGGATGTTTATGACAGCGAGCCAGTATATGAGAGCAAATTATTGCAATCAGATAGAGTTCTTTGCACACCGCATCTGGGCTATGTGACTGAAGAAAGCTTTGAGAATTATTTTGAAAAAGCTTGCCAAAATATAGCTTCTTTTATAAAGAGCACTTAATGCTGGCTGAGCCAATGTTTGTAAAATTTATCTTATATCGCTAGCGTATCAAATTTGCACGACACATAATAGCTTATTTCCTTAAATTAAGCATATTCCTTAGCTTTCACATTAAGACCAATCGTATTGACAGATTTTTATGTAATCAGCATAAAATACCTAATTTATTGTTGCAAGCATTATTAAAAAAGGCTACTTTATTGGAATACAATTTAATTGGAGGGGGGCTGAGTGAGCAATAATAAATTTATAGAAAAAAATTATTATAGATTGGATTGTATTGCTTGTTGCCACTATCGCTCAAGCATCAGCCTGCTTCTTTGTTCAAGGGATTGGTCCTTTAGCTGAATTTTTTAAGAAGGATTTCTCGCTTAGTGACTCTCAAATAGGTTTGCTGTCTTCAGCAGCGCAGTTCCTACCTATTATTGGATTACTTGTAGCTGGTGAATTACTAGACAAGTTTAACGAGCGCTATATTGTTGGCGTTGGCGCACTCGGCGTTTCTATCGCTCTTTTATTGGGAGCAATTGCAGAAAACTATATTTCCCTTTTGGTTTGTTTGCTCATTGTAGGGGGACTTTATAGTTCTGCTCAACCTGGTGGCGCTAAATCTGTTTCTGCATGGTTTCCACAATCGCAACGCGGATTTGCAATGGGAATAAGGCAAGCGGGGCTACCATTAGGTGGGGCATTAGCTGGGATGGTTCTTCCTGCGAGTGCGCTTGTCTATGGCATACAAGGTGCGTTTTTGGTCGGTGCCATCGTTTCTTTTTTAGGGGATGTATCTTTATTATTTTTTATCACGCACCAGCAAAAGTTGTCGCTATCGTTCCAAAAAGCAAGGCAAAAGTTTCGTTCTATGCAAATGTAAAGTCTCGTCTTGCGATGTTAACTGCACCGCATATGAAGAATATTATTTTTTCAGGCGTTTCACTTGTGATCGTTCAATATGTTTTAACCATTTTTATAACGATTTATTTTTATAGAATCTATCAGCTGTCCTTAAATAAAAGTGCTTATTTGTTTTTTGTTTCACAGGCTTCTGGTGCCTTAGGAAGAATTATTTTAGCAGCGTGGAGTGATCATTGTAGAAAAGGACGATTTTTTCCTGTCTTGTTTTGCATGATTGCAGTCGTTTTTGGATTTTTAATATTAATTTTAGGCATGAGTGGATCCATAATTTATTTAACTATTTTATCTGCTTGGTTAGTTTTTTTTGGATTAGGATGGTATGGCCCTTGGGTTGCTTATATTGTAGACTCTTCGCCGAAAGAAAGCGTTGGATTTTCTCTGGGTTTAGCAATGTCTGTAAATCAAATCGCAATTATTACTGCTCCACCATTATTTGGATTAATCCAAGATTTTACAGACACTTATGTACTAACATGGCTGATTTTAATTATTGTTTTTTCACTTTTCTTAATAAAAAAGTAGGGAAATATAATTGGGGAGGAAATTATAGTAATAAATGAAAATACTTTTGAGTTGAGCAATGGCGAAAGAGACAAACTTTGGGAGGCTTTGGACCATGTTATTTATGATCCATACGGTGGTATTGAATATTCGGTTAAGCTAAAAAAAATAGCATTTTCGCTGCTACCCCTAGAATATTGACAATTCTTATGAATCAAAAGATGTCTATTACCCCTAGAGCATATTTAATCTTTGAAAACCTTCCAATTGATAGACAAATTAATACGTCACCTAATCCTTATAATTTAGATGCGTCTTGTAAAAGTGGCTATATTAGCGAAAATTTAATTATGATGTTTTCTTTATTAATCGGA
Organism: Bartonella sp. AD24XZML; assembly: GCF_042196485.1. Taxonomy (NCBI): domain Bacteria; kingdom Pseudomonadati; phylum Pseudomonadota; class Alphaproteobacteria; order Hyphomicrobiales; family Bartonellaceae; genus Bartonella; species Bartonella sp. AD24XZML. The sequence goes on from NZ_JBHIQH010000034.1 coordinate 16,350, forward strand.
GAGCCTTATTCAATTAAATTTGAAGGCGAACATATAGTAAACAACCTAGTTCCTTTAGAGGATAATAAAAAAGATTATACAGGATTAGGATCTGAAGTTGAGTTAGATTTTCATATAGAAAATGCTGCACTAAAATTTATAAGAGGTTTAAATTTATCTCCTAAAGGGATCCTTTTATCTGGTGTTCGCAATGATGTTGATGGCCCGTTAACGAGAATATCTGATGCACGTCTCGCTTTAAAACTTTTAAATGAGGAGGATTTGAGGAGCTTAAGGGATAATTTATATATAATTAATGTTCCCTATAGATGGAGAAAAAATGGGGTAACCTCTACAAGTAAAGTACCCCTCGTTCAAGGGGACGGTGAATTCCCAGATATCAGTGCTGTTTTTTATCCAGACATGTTAGAGCCACAGTCAAAAAAAGCCAAGGAAGCTTTAGATCATTTTTATGAAGCTATTAAGGCTATATCTTTTGGAATTGATGTACAACCAGGAAGATTATTATACATTGATAATAGAATGTCCCTACACTCTAGAGATAAATTTTTTGGATCATTTGATAGTTATAAAAATCCAATGCGATGGATTCAAAGAGTGTTTGTGTCTGCAGATTTATGGAATCTAGATATATAGAACAAATAAAAGAAAGAGTATTTGATTTTCAATGTTAATGTCCTGATAATGATATGATGTTGAGTATTATTCTGGTTTATATATATATTGACGATACATCTCATATGTATAAATTTCTCCCACATAATCAGGTGAGGTTACTACCTGATTATAAGCTATGGTGGCCAATTGATTTTCCATGGCTGTATTTGATCTTTATTATTTCTGCCCTTCCTTCAGTCCGCTAGGGGGATTCTCCTATCAAGCCCTTGAAAGAGCGATTTGAAGTAATTTCATAATGCGAAACCAAAACATAGTGACAAACTTTTCTATTGTTTTCACAAGTATGACGGTTTGCATGGTTGCACCCTTCAAGCACAGTGGATTTTTTCTTGCACGATGGAATCTTTCATATATGAGACAACATAATTAATTTATAACAGATAATTCAATGTATTATCTAAAAAATGCAACGAAATAGCTATTAATGTGAACATATGAATTAAAAAAACAAACATCGCGTACAAATAAATTCAAACATAATTGGGCACACGACTTATAACATTTTTTAGATGAACAAATAATAATACACCCCATGTCTTTAAACACAGAATGAAAATCATAAAATGAGCTCTAAGGATAATAGAAACTCTCCACAAAGAAGAGAAAGAGATGAAGACTCCAAAGACTTCATCATCACCATCCTTCACTATTTTATTAATATATTCATTTTATACAAGAATCTTTCCCTCAGAAGAAATAGCATTTGCAATAGCTTCTTCGCTTGCCTCATCGGGTAATAACATCTCATTATGAGCACATCCCGATGGGATCATAGGAAAACAGTTTTCTAAATGATAAACACGACAATCAAAAAGAACAGGCTTATCACAATCAATCATCTGCTGAATTTTATCATCAAGTTCATCGGGTTTTGAACAATGAATTCCCACGGCTCCATAAGCTTGTGCCAATTTCACAAAGTCAGGCATAGATTCCGTATAAGAATGAGAAAGACGATTACCATGCAGCAATTGCTGCCACTGGCGGACCATTCCCATATACTGATTATTTAAAATGAAAATTTTCACCGGTGTGTCATGCTGAATAGCTGTTGCAAGCTCTTGAATATTCATCTGAATGGAGGCATCACCAGAAATACACACAACAAGCGCATCAGGATGCGCTATTTGAACACCTATAGCAGCAGGTAAACCATACCCCATCGTTCCAAGACCACCAGAAGTCATCCAATGTTTTGGTTCATCAAAATGATAATACTGCGCTGCCCACATCTGATGCTGCCCGACATCCGTTGTGATATAAGCGTTCGCATCTTTGGTAAGAGCATACAGCCGTTCAAGAGCATATTGCGGCATAATGACATCTTTTTTCTCCGCATATGCCAATGAATTACGAGCTTTCCAACGGTTAATTTGCGTCCACCACGCCTCACGGACTTCACTGTTAAACGCTGGTTGCTGTATCTTTAAGAGTTGCGTCATATCTCCTAAAACACAAGCCACATCACCAATAATTGGAACTTTTGCTTTTACAATTTTATTGATAGAAGAAGGGTCAATATCAATATGAATAATACGCGCATGAGGTGCAAATGCATCAAGGCGCCCCGTGATACGATCATCAAATCGTGCTCCAACAGCTAACATGACATCACAATCATGCATGGCCATATTAGCCTCATAGGTTCCATGCATTCCAAGCATTCCAAGCCAATTTTTACCGGAAGCAGGATAAGCACCAAGTCCCATTAATGTTGAAGTAATCGGAAAATCCCCCAATTGAACCAAATTACGTAAAAGCTGTATAGCTTTCATCCCCGATGAAATAACACCACCACCAGAATAAATAATAGGGCGTTTTGCCTCAACTAAAAGAGAAACGGCAGATTCAATAGCCTTAGTATTCCCTTTCATCGATGGAAAAGAATGTAAAGACTCCTGAACTTGAGGTGCTCTATAAAATCCTGAAGCAAATTGAACATCCTTAGGAATATCAATCAAAACCGGCCCAGGACGACCTGATTGAGCAAGAAAAAAAGCTTCATGAATAATAGCCGCAAGATCATTGACATTTTTAACCAGCCAATTACGCTTCGTACAAGGCTTTGTAATTCCAACTGTATCAGCCTCTTGAAAAGCATTTGTTCCAATCACCGTTGTTGACACTTGCCCAGAAAAACAAATAAGAGGTATCGAATCCATAAGAGCATCTTGCAAAGGTGTAACAGCATTCGTTGCCCCTGGACCAGAAGTCACAAGCATAACCCCTACCTTCCCTGTGCTGCGTGCATAGCCTTCAGCCGCATGCCCTGCGGCTTGTTCATGGCGCACCAAAATATGCTGGAGTGTATCTTGGTGATAAAGAACATCAAAAATAGGCAAAACAGCCCCACCAGGATAACCAAAAATATGTTCAACGCCTTGATCTATAAGAGCTTGAACCACTATTTCAGCGCCCGACATTATTTTTCCATCTGCACTCTCTTGCTTTCTTGGATCATTTCTCATTTTTCCCACTCACCTACTTTATAGGACAATAAAAAAGCCCCTAACGGAGCCCATAAAAAAAGCCCCCAAAGGAGCCCATTACACAACACATACTGTATGATTACCCCCCATTATTCCAACGTATAAAATATATAAAAAATTCCTTGTAGAAAGATTTCTAATTCCATTGATACCATTCGTCAATAAAAAATTATATTTTCTAAAAAATTTCTTTTTCACGAATTATCTTTTATCTTTCGATAAGTTTCTTTGCAAAGCTCTAACTCTTTTATCAAAAAGTAAGCACCCATTCTTCATCAAATTGATTACGAAACCATGTCATTTGTCTTTTTGCATATCTCCTCGTTTGTATTTTTACCGCTTCAAGAGCATTCTCAAAGCTTCTATATCCATCCAAATAAGCCATAAACTCAGGTATACCAATAGCCTTCATTGCTGGTAAAGAAGGGGAAAGTTTAAGTTTTTTCATAGCCACCACTTCTTCTAAAGCTCCTCTTTCAATCATAGAATCCAAGCGTTTATGAATACGTTCATAAAGCAGAGGACGTGGTGGCATGAGAAGAATTTTTTCGGTCAAATTCGGCGCAATAATAGGTGTTGTTTTTTGTTTCTGCCACCAACTGAGCGTCTTACCGGTTGCATCATAAACTTCCAAAGCACGGACAATACGCTGTCTATCGTGCGAAGAAATTTTTTCAGCAACAACAGCATCAATCTGCAACAATTGGCGATAAAGACTTTCAGGTCCCTCTTTATCAAGCAGCAAACGCCACTTCTGCCGCACAACATTTGGAACATGAGGGATTTCCGAAATCCCCTCTAAAAGAGCACGAAAATAAAGTCCTGTCCCACCAACAAAAATAACTGATCTTAAAGAAAAAGTAGCCAATAGCTTCTCGACATCACACAACCATTGCCCTACTGAATAATTCAAAGTAGGACTCACATGACCATAAAGATAATGGGGAACAATCGCGGTATCAGCCTCCCCCGGCCGTGCCGTTAAAATATTTAAAACATCATAAACCTGCATTGAATCAGTATTAACAATGAGAGCATTCTTTTCTTGAGCCATTTGCAAGGCAAATTCTGACTTCCCACTTGCCGTTGGCCCCGCTATTAATGTAACTGTTCTCTGTGTCATGAATAGCAATTTCTCCCAATCAATAACTTATTGCAACATGCAGACACCACCAAAGCCCCCTATGAAATTTATAAAAAATGGGCTTAATAACAACACCAAAGGAATTTCCAAGCATTTTTGCTATCATAGTTCAATAGTAAACTACAGTCATAATCATTCTGTCCGTTAGTTCATTAAAAACAAACATATTCTTTGTCATCATTTATGAAAATAATACTGAACTTAACCTATACAATCAAACAGCTTTATTTTTTCCTATAAAAACAGTATACTAATCTGATTTATAATAGGAGATTCAGAAATTGTCTTCTTCAGGCTCTCTTTTTTATAACTATTTCTTCATCCATCACCAAGAAAAGTGTAAATATATATATAACTAATTTAGTCTAATATGATTTTTCTCTAAGATAGTTTTTTCAAACTGAAGTGAAAAAAAACGTTCTCCATAGCACATAAAGTACAATCACAAAGGACTAAAAGTCTCACTAAATAAAACATTATTTATAATAATAATTGACTTAAACACAAAACATAGATCTCTTATGCAGCATTTCAAAGTCTAGGCTGTTGCAAGATTGGAAACTAGCAAATCTATGATGGTACTAACTTTTACTTTTATTTAACGTAGAAACAGAGCTGCCCAATGGATTTTATATTGCACACCCCATGCTCTCTATCGTGAAATGAGCTTGAGAAACATTGGACATCACATGCCTGACTTGCAAAATATCCCATTACTAAGGCTGATAAAAAACAAAAAAATAATTTTTAAGGATCAATCCATTAGGAGCGTTACGAACCGTAACTCTCCATCTGGACGCGCTACAATAAATAGAGCATTTTTGCGTCCAGCTTCACGTAATTTATGAATACGTTTTTTAGCCTCATCAATTGTTGTGATAGAACTCTGATTGATATCAACAATCACTTCACCAACGCGAATACGCTTTTTATCCGCTGCACTATTTTGTGCAACAGCTGTCACCACTAATCCTCGAAGTTTATCTGAAATTGAATAACGATGACGCAAATCCTCTGTCAGTTCAGATAACGTCATTCCCATAAATTGCATTGTCACGTTTTTCGACAGATCTTGATTTTTTTTATCAGTAACTTCTTCTGTATCTTCATTTGGATCTGTTTCAATCAAACGTCCAAGCTTAACTTTTACTGTTTCTTCTTGCCCATTGCGTAAAATAGTAACGTCCACCACTTTTCCTTCTGAACTTTCTGCAACTAAACGCGGCAAATCACGTGCATGCTTAATTTTGGAATTACCAAAGGAAAGAATAACATCTCCAGTTTGTAACTGGCTATTATCTACATTATTTTCTTCCATTTGTTCTATTTTACCAGCCACCAATGCTCCCACAGCATTGTCCAATTTTAAACTTTTTGCAATATCCTCTGTTACCGGCTGAATACGAATAGCCAACCAACCACGCCTTATTTCTCCAAAATCACGCAATTGATTAATAACAGAAAGAGCCATATCCGATGGAATAGCAAATCCAATACCGATAGATCCTCCCGAAGGTGAAACAATTGCTGTATTAATGCCAATGACTTCACCATTTCTATCAAATAACGGACCACCAGAATTGCCCCGATTAATTGCTGCATCTGTTTGAATAAAATTATCATAGGGACCAGCATTAAGATCACGGTTACGTGCAGAAATAATACCAACCGTCACACTTCCACCAAAACCATAAGGATTACCAATAGCCATAACCCAGTCACCAATACGTGCTTTTTCTGAGTCACCAAAACGCACAGCTTTTAATTTTTTACTTCCTGCATCGACTTGAAGCAACGCCAAATCAGTTTTGCTATCCTTTCCAAGAAGCATTGCCTTTAGTTTTGTACCATCCGTAAAATTAACTTCAATATCATCAGCATCTACAATAACATGATAATTTGTAACAATAATCCCTTTTTGCGCATCAATCACAAAACCAGACCCTAAAGAACGCACCTTTTGAAATTGACTATCTTTTTGACCATCCTTGGGTGTAAAAAAATCACTAAAATATTCCTCCAGCAATGAATCTTTTGGGATAACGGGTACCGAGGTGTTTGCATCCTGTTCTGTTCCTTCAACAGTCTGCGCCGTAGAAATATTCACAACTGTTTCCAAAAGCTCAGAAGCTAAATCAGGAATAGAAAGCAATGCCTTGCTTGTCTCGGCTCCCCAAGACAAACTCTCTGATCCTGATAGAAACAAAGTCACACAAAAAACAACTCTTGTGATAAAAAACTTTAAAAACGTATTTTTACTCACGACACTTCTATCCATGACATGCCTTTAATCAAAGATGCAAAGAGCCCCACTAAATTTATCTACGTAAAACCAGCACGGCTCGATACTCTCTAGCACTTTTACCATAAAAAAATGGTCACAGATCATTCTTTTCATGCAAAATCTCGTATCTGCAATCCATTATTTTATCTATTCTCTCCCGATTTTGGATCAGTTTTACTGAGGCCAGTATTCATTGTCGGTAAGAATGCTTTATTTGCCTGCAGCGGATTACGAAAATAGAAAAAGAAATCCTCATTTGGAGAAATCACCATCGGTGTTTTTTCTAAATTCTTGTATTGTTCCATCGCCAACCAAAAATCGTAAAAAGACGGATTAGCCTCCCTCGCATTCAATAAAAGACGAATACTTTCAGCTTGACCTTCACCACGGGTAATTTCAGCATCACGCTTTGCAGCTGCTACAATTTCTTCATATTCACGATTAGCTTCTGCCACAATACGATCTCGCTCCTGCTGACCACGAGCCCGGATATTTTCCGCAGCAGCTTCACGTTCAGCTGCCATTTGCCGATAAACATCTTCTGAAACAGCATCTGTCAAATCGGTTTTACGAATACGCACATCAACAATGGTAATACCCAACGAGCCTGCATCTACAGAAAACTGCTTCTGTACTTCAGCCATCATCGCGCCTCGTTCATCCGATAAGGCTGCTTTAAATTCTCGCTTACCATAAACAGCACGCAAAGCGTCAATAAACCGTGGTGCAAGGTTTTCACGTGCCGCAATTTGTGGACGCCCAGAAGCAATGCGCTGTAAAAACAACTTAGGATCTGTAATACGGTAAATAAAAAACGCATCCACCTCATAATACGCACCACCACGAACCTGTACAGATTGTGTAGGAACATCGTAACGCAATAACCGATTATCAACAATGATCATCTTATCGATAAAGGGCGCCTTGAAATAGATTCCAGGATTAGATTCTACCTGAACAATTTGTCCAAAACGCTTAATTGCTACCTGTTGACGAGGATAGACGATAAAAACGGACATCCACAAAATCATCAAAACAAATACTATAGCACTAAAAACAAACAAAAAGCGAGATTGCTGCATAATTAATCTCCTCCAGAAATACGAGAATCTAAGAGTAACGCAGGACGCGCTGATGTTGCCTTTACTTTTTCCGATGACTTGCTACGCAACAATTCGTTCAAAGGCAAATAAGGCATCGCTGGAGAATTTTCCTGATCAAGAACCAGCTTATTTGGTGAAGAAAGAATCCGCCCCATCGTCTCCATATAGAGACGGTAGCGAGCAGCTTCTGGTGAAATCGCAGCCTCTCGAGCTATCGCCTGAAAACGTTCAGCACGCCCTGTTGCCTCTTCAACCATTTGTGCCTTTTCACCTTTTGCGATTTCCCGTGTGCGTGAAGCTTCACCATTTGCTAAACCAATTTTCGTAAAACGCACACGATTCCCCTCTTCAATCATTCTTCCACGTTCCTGCTCCGCCTGCTGAACAGAATTAAACGCAGCAGCAACCTTTGTCGGAGGAGCAGCTTCACTGATAGAAACACGGCTTATTTCGACACCAAGTTGATATTTATCCACAGTCAACTGGATAATCTTTCTAACGTCATTAGCAACTTCTTCTTTCTTGTCACGTAAAACATCATCAACCGGCCGCGAACCAATGACCTCACGCATTGCACTCTCAGCAACTTGGCGGACAGTTCCCTCTTGATCATTCACATTGAATAAAAACTGACTAGGGTATGAAATCCGATAATAAACGGAAAAATTAACATTAACGATATTTTGATCACTCGAAAGCATTAAACCATCACTTTGTTGCGCCTGACCGGGCTTCCCACCAATCGCGATTGTTTTTTCCGTTAAAGGTACTTTCATATAGGTCTCAATTGGCCAAAAATGAAAATGCAACCCATCACCAATAATGCCTTCTTTAGGGATGCCAAAGCGCAACTCTACCGCTTGTTCATTTTGCTGAACAATATAAATTGACTGGTATAGCCAAAAAAACACAATAAGCAGAAAGAATAAAACAGAAAGACTACTTCTCCCGAATTGTTTAAACTGATCCTGCCCTTTGCGCAAAATTTCATTAAGATTAGGACCATTTTCGCCACCATTACCGCCACCAGAACCAAAGAGATTCTTAGCTGGTGTTTTTTTGTCACCACTGTTTTTATCGCCACTCCACGGGCCACCACCATTTTGATTTGTCCAGGGCATTATCACCTCTTTAACTGATTACCACTACTCGAACACCAACCATTTGCTTGATCTTATAGGGTGTCTCTTACCTCATTACAATACAACTGATAAACCCTTCCACTTCATATTACAAAAAATTATTTCCGCTCATAAACAACAAAACGTGTCGGATGACTATCTTTATCCCCTTTTGGAATATCTTGTGTTTGCACAATAGTCCACTTTTCTTTATCAAAAACAGGAAAAAAACTATCACCTTCTATAGAAGCTAAAACTTCTGTAAGGAATATTTTATCAGCCATATGCAACCCTTGTTGAAAAATTTCACCCCCACCAATAATAAAAATTTCCTCTACATCATTTTGAGAAGCAACATTTGTTGCAAGAGAACAAGCTCGCGATAAAGAGTGAGCAACAACAGCCCCTTCAGCACAAAAGGTACAATCACGCGTAATGACGATATTTGTACGCTCTGGTAAAGGTCTCCCAATAGAATCCCAAGTTTTTCTTCCCATAATAATGGGCTTACGCAACGTCAAAGCTTTAAAGCGTTGCAAATCCGTCGATAAATGCCACGGCATTGCACCTTCACGACCGATAACACCATTTTCTGCAACAGCAGCAATTAAACAAATGGAAATCGTCATATTGCTACCGGCGCTTTAATATGGGGTTGTGCTTCATAATTAAGCAACTCAAAATCCTCAAATTGAAAAGAAAAAAGATCTGTTACCGCTGGATTTATGCGCATACATGGCAAAGCATTTGGTATACGAGACAATTGATATTTTGCCTGTTCAAAATGATTAGAATAAAGATGAGCATCTCCCAGAGTATGAATAAAATCGCCTATTTTAAGACCGCTTACTTGCGCAATCATCATCGTTAGCAATGCGTAGGATGCAATATTGAATGGAACACCTAAGAAAATATCCGCCGAACGCTGATAAAGTTGACAAGATAATTTCCCCTCCGCAATGTAAAATTGAAAAAGACAATGACACGGAGGCAACGCCATTTCCTCTATTAATGCAGGATTCCAAGCTGACACAATCAAGCGACGAGAATCTGGCGTTTCCTTAATCATCGTTAAAAGATTGTTAATTTGATCAATATGGCGTCCATCAGGAGCAGGCCAAGAACGCCACTGATAACCATAAACAGGACCAAGATTTCCCTTTTCATCAGCCCACTCGTCCCAAATTGACACACCGTGCTCTTTCAACCAAGCGATATTTGTATCGCCTTTAAGAAACCACAAAAGTTCATAAATAATTGAACGTAAGTGTAGTTTCTTTGTTGTCAACAACGGAAATCCTGCTTGTAAATCAAAGCGCATCTGATACCCAAAAATAGATCGCGTTCCAACACCCGTTCGATCTGTCCGATCAATACCCTGATTTAAAACATGAGATAAAAGAGCAAGATATGATTTCATAGGGCTATTATGTCCGATTCTTCTCATTATAGAAAATAAAAACTGTAAAATCCGTACAAAGATAATTCAAATCTTTTTCCAAAAACATCTTACACAAGAAATTATCATGATCTGACTAAATTTTTGATGCAAAAGATAAAATACTATAGACAGCTTCTAAAAAAATGACATAAATGAACAAAGATGGATGAACATGAAATAAAGGGATCGACTATGGAAAAACAAGAAGCTTTAAAACCACATGATACAAGAAAACGTATCTGGGCTATCGTGTCCAGTGCATCAGGTAATCTAGTAGAATGGTATGACTTTTATGTTTATTCCTTTACATCTATTTATTTTGCATCACAATTCTTTCCCTCAGATGGCAATGACGTTACGCAACTTTTAAAAGCGGCGGGTGTTTTTGCTATTGGTTTTCTTATGCGCCCAATCGGCGGATGGCTTTTTGGCTTCATTGCCGATCGTTATGGACGCAAACGCTCAATGCTTATCTCTGTTTTTATGATGTGTGGTGGTTCGTTCTTAATCGCCCTACTTCCTACCTATGAAACCATTGGAGTGGCAGCAGGAATTCTTTTACTTTTACTCAGAATGCTTCAGGGGCTTTCTGTCGGTGGTGAATATGGTACAACAGCAACTTATATGAGCGAAATCGCCCTCAAAAATCGCCGAGGATTTTTTAGCTCTTTCCAATATACCACACTGATTGGTGGTCAACTTCTAGCCAGTCTCGTTATATTCATTTTAGCGCTTTATCTCACCGAAGATCAGCTAAAAGCGTGGGGCTGGCGTATTCCATTTGCCATTGGTGGATGTGGCGCAATTGTTGCGATTTATCTACGCCGCACACTCCATGAGACAACGACCAAAGAAAGTCGTTCTAGTGCACAAGCTGGTAGTATTAGGGGACTTCTGAGCAACCACCGAAAAGCTTTCTTTCTGGTTATTGGCTTTACAGCTGGAGGATCGCTCACATTCTACACCTATACGACTTACATGCAGAAATATCTGATCACAACCACTGGCTTTGATAAACATACAGCCACAACAATCATGACAGCTGCACTCTTTGTTTTCATGTTACTCCAACCCCTCTTTGGTGCTCTTGCAGATAAAATTGGAACAAGAACTTCACTCCTTATTTGGAGTGTCTTATCTATTATCTTTACCATTCCTGGACTTAATATGATTGGTAGTACTGATAGTACATGGATTGCTTTATCAGTCATTACTGGAATGCTCTGCATTATGAGCTTTTATACATCTATCTCTGGCATTGTAAAATCAGAAATGTTTCCCGCTTCAGTACGAGCAATAGGAGTTGGGCTCTCTTATGCTATTGCCAACGCACTGTTTGGCGGTTCTGCTGAATATGTTGCGCTTGGATTAAAAGATCTTGGATATGAATCTGTCTTCTATTTTTATATAACCGGCATGATGATTATTGCATTCATCGCTGTTCTCTTAATGCCAGATGCTCGCAAAAAAGGGTATTTACAAGGAGACGATATTCATTAACCTTTAATGTTAAAAAACAAGGATTTTAACAAAAAAAGCCCAGTATTCTGGGCTTTTTTATATTCTTTCCGATAGAAGTTTAAAGCTCACAATTTTTTATCCCTTCAAACACTCTAAAGAAGCAATATTCCCTCCTGCACACGCCGCTTATAAAAATAAATGGCTTCATATTATTATGTAATAAATACTTCTTTTGCTGAATTTAATTCACTAAAGATAAAAAACGTTTGATTTATTTTAATATTCCTATTCCCACTCAAAGTCGAAGAAAAGTGATTAGCTTTCAAGAAATTTTATCAATAATAAAGATTACACTCATGATTTTGTTTAATACGTTTTTAATGGTACCCCTCATGCAACACAAATCCTTTCATGAAAAATAGAAAATACCATTATATTATGAATTCACACACTTTTTTGAGAAACATTTCTCAATGCACCCAACTCCATTTCACAACGGCACCCGTGAATGACATAACGTAAAAGCCCCGTAAAGTATAAACATGGGCACTACTCTCTTTACAATTAATAAAAGTGCAAGCCGCTATCATTATACTATTGACGAACTCTTAATATTGTACTCCCCCTTAACACTTAAGATCATTCCTAAAAAGTATTTTAACTGATACACCAACCTCGCATGCAATAGTCAATAACATCATTTTACGAAACAACATCAAGCATATAAACTAAAGAGTATCATATCTTCATAAACACTCTGCATATACAAATAATTCACAATCAAACAAAAAATAATATTTCCTTAAGGATAGTAAAAAGCTCATGATTTACGCAATATAACAACACCATAAGCCCAAAACACCACTGATAGCTCTAGAAAAAATCTTTATGTTTCCCTGAAAAATTATCATGATACAATGGCGTTTTTATAATGCACATCGTAAATAGCTTTAAAAAGAAGAAAAGTTATAAATCTAAAAGGGGAGTACTTCATGAATAATCAAACAACTTTAGATCCACATGATACAAGGAAACGTATTTTTGCTATCATATCCAGCGCATCAGGAAATCTGGTAGAATGGTACGACTTTTATGCTTACTCCTTTGCATCAGTTTATTTTGCATCACAATTTTTTCCTGAAGATGAAGATATTGTTACACAACTGTTAAAAACGGCAGGAATCTTTTTTATTGGCTTTCTTATGCGTCCAATTGGGGCATGGCTCTTTGGATACATTGCGGATCGTTATGGACGTAAACGCTCAATGCTTATTTCTGTTTTTATGATGTGTGGTGGCTCTTTTCTCATTGCCATACTTCCCACTTATAAAACCTTGGGAATAACAGCAGCATTTCTTCTCCTTTTAGTCCGTATGTTTCAAGGACTTTCCGTTGGCGGTGAATATGGTACAGCAGCAACTTATATGAGCGAAGTTGCACCGAAAAATCGTCGCGGGCTCTTTGCTTCTTTTCAATATGCAACAACGATCTCAGGTCAACTTCTCGCAAGTTTTATAATATTTATTTTAGCCCTTTACCTTACTGAAGATCAGTTAAAAGCGTGGGGATGGCGTATTCCTTTTGTCATTGGTGGCTTTGGAGCAATCGTTGCAATTTATCTGCGTAGTTTGCTCCATGAAACAACAACCCACAAAAGCCGCTCTGAAAAACATGCTGGTAGTCTTCGAGAACTTTTTCGCAATCATAAAAAAGCTTTCTTTTTGGTTGTTGGCTTTACAGCTGGTGGATCACTCACATTTTATACATACACCACTTATATGCAAAAATATCTGATCACAACCACGGGCTTTGATAAACAAACCGCAACAACAATAATGACTGCCGCCCTCTTTATTTTTGTGCTACTCCAACCCCTTTTTGGTTCCCTAGCCGATAAAATTGGAGCAAGAGCTTCACTCATTAGTTGGGGAGCATTATCCATTATCTGCACCATTCCTGTACTTAAAATGATCGGTAATGCCCATAATCCATGGACAGCACTCTTAATTATTATTGGAATACTCTGTGTTATGAGTTTTTATACGTCCATTGCTGGTATCATAAAAGCAGAATTGTTCCCTGCTTCAATCCGAGCAATTGGTGTTGGATTTGCTTTTGCCATTGGCAACGCACTCTTTGGCGGTTCTGCTGAATATGTAGCGCTTGGATTAAAAAATATGGGATACGAATCTGTTTTCTTTTTTTACATCGTTGGTATGATGGTCATTGCACTCATCTCCATTCTTCTTATGCCCGATATAGATAAAGGAGGATATCTCGATAAAGACGATAGACTTCATTAAACTTATTTTCTGGATAAAAAAAGCCCAAGAAATTGGGCTTTTTTTGATCTCCTCTCCACCCTAGTAAAGAACGAAAAGCCCACCCCGCATTCGTCTTACAAACAACTCAGTTTCTCTTAAATTATCTATAGTTACTGCTCTCTTTATGTAATTTACTTGATAAGATTCTATGGGCAGCCCTACCCTAAATATTTATCACGATATCTAAAAAACACCTCATACGGAAAACCTTATCTGAGGCTTACATCACCCTCCTAAATGATGATGTGTTATGATACAATAAGACAAGTAAGGACACAAAATCCCCTTTTACATTACTTAAGCTTTTTGAAATATTTTCAGTTTTGGGGCTTTCTGCTCATAAAGACCATCTCTTCTATGATCTTCCGGTATGATTCCAATAATTGCATTCTTCTCATAAAGTTTAAAGGTATCTTGATCTACTTTTCAATGTTTTCTCCCTTTAAATGCAATATGATAACTTTTTATTCTACAACACAAGTAAAAATCTTAAAACGAATGACAACATAACTCTAATAGATCATCTTAAAGAGTTTCCCTAAGAAATTGTTATAATACAATTGAATTTTTCTGGAAATCATAAACAATTATGTTTAGAAAACATGAACTATAAATCCAAAAGGGGAACAATTCATGAAAAATGAAACAACTTCAGCATCACAGGATGCAAGAAAACGTGTTTTTGCTATTATAGCAAGCGCATCAGGAAATCTCGTAGAATGGTATGATTTTTACGTTTACTCATTTGCATCAATTTATTTTGCATCACAATTCTTTCCCTCCAATGGTGATACGATTACGCCACTGTTAAAAACCGCGGGTGTGTTTTTTATTGGCTTTCTTATGCGCCCTATTGGAGCTTGGTTTTTAGGGTTTGTCGCCGATCGTTATGGACGTAAACGCTCGATGCTTATATCCATTTTTATGATGTGTGGTGGCTCTTTTTTCATCGCCATACTTCCCACCTATGAAACCTTAGGAATAACATCAGCAATCCTTTTACTTTTAGCTCGGATGATGCAAGGACTTTCAGCAGGTGGTGAATATGGTACAGCAGCCACTTATATGAGCGAAGTTGCCCTCAAAAAACATCGTGGGCTTTTTGCTTCTTTCCAATCTGCCACCCTTATTACAGGTCAACTTCTTGCCAGCTTCATTATATTTATTCTAGCATCTTATCTCTCTGAAGATCAGTTAAAAGCATGGGGATGGCGCATTCCTTTTGTAATTGGTGGATTCGGGGCAGTGATTGCGATTTATCTGCGCCGTTCTCTCCACGAAACAACCACGAAAGAAAGCCGCTCTCACAAACACTCTGGCAGTCTTAAGGAACTACTCACCAAGCATACAAAAGCCGTTGTCGTAATTGCATGCTTTGCATCAGGAGGATCACTCACATTTTACACCTTTACGACTTATATGCAAAAATATCTGATCACAACCACCGGCTTTGATAAACATACCGCAACAACGATTATGACAGCTGTACTATTTATTTTCATCCTATTCCAACCCATAGCTGGTATCATAGCCGATAAAATTGGAACAAAAACTTTACTTATCATTTGGAGTATACTCTCTGTCATCTTTACATTTCCTGGACTCTGGATAATCGGTAATACGCATAATATATGGATTGCCTTTTCCGTCATTATTGGCTTGCTCTTCATTATGAGCATGTATACATCCATCTCTGGTGTCGTAAAATCAGCAATGTTTCCCTCTTCAATACGCGCATTAGGCGTTAGCATCTCTCATGCCATTGGTAACGCCTTATTTGGTGGTTCTGCTGAATACGTTGCGCTTGGATTAAAAAAGTACGGTCATGAATCACTCTTTTATTTTTATATAACCGTCGTGATGATCATGGCATTCATTGCTCTTCTCTTTGTCCCAAGTATGCATAAAGGAGGCTACCTCCAAGAGGATGAAAAACATTAATCCTTTTTATCAACGATAAAAGCCCAAGAAATTGGGCTTTTTTTATCATTATCACAAATTTAATATTGTTTAAATTTTATGAAGTGCATTAAGTTGCTTAGCAACTAGATAATAAAAAGTCATACGACTTTTTCTACGCTCTCCAGACATCATCTCAGCCACTTTTGAAACAGCCATTTTAGCACTCTTCTCATCAGCTTCTAAAACATCTTGAACCCATTTTTCAACACGTTCTAACTCTTTTGGATCCGACGTAGCAACAAGCGCTGCATCCTGCTTTTTCATCACCAAAGCTAAACGACGGCTAAGTCGTTCTACTGCTGCTTCATCGGGATTTGAATCATATAGTTTAATATCTGCTAAATTATTTGTCATTTTGCATCATCTCCTCTCCAAAAATGAGCGGACTATACTTTACAGCCGCACCATATAGCTCCATAAATAATTAGAGGATTAAAAATATTAACAACCCCCCCTTTTCCTAAGACTGTTCTTCATCTATATTTAGAGGGCTGGTTTACCAGCTATGGTAATAAATGGACGATGAAATAAACCTATTGGACCCGGGGGCGGTACCCGGCGCCTCCACCAAAATATAAGAAACCAAAGTTATATTTTGGTGGGGGCGAAATAGGATCGACAAGGGTGTAAAGATCGCTCTTTTACTCGGCATTGTACCACCGTTATCGGGCTAAATGAGTAGTTGCAAATGACAACTATGCGGAAGCACGTCTCGCCGCTTAAGGTGGTGTGAATGTTTCAATTTGAGCCTTAAACCGTCGCAGGTTTAAGCGGGGTTCGGAGGCACCTGGCAACAGAAGCCTTCACTTTTTTAAATGTTGTTGATTGATCTTTCAGACATTATCAGACATTATTTACCATAGAGTTTCGTATTTATTCGATTTATTGAGGTGCATCGTAGAAAAAATCTGCTAATTTAAAATATATTCTATCACACAATATCAATACGCCCCATTCTGCTACGTGAAATAAAAGGAATAAACTTCGATGGTTAAAGATCAAATCCGTTACGATATTCTCGTTCAGGATGCGCTTCGTGGAGTTATCCGTAAAGTTTTATCGGAAGTTGCCAAAGCAGGTCTTCCGGGAAATCATCATTTTTTTATAACTTTTTTGACAAATGCCCCAGGCGTTAAAATTTCTCCTCGGCTAAAAAATCGCTATCCCGAGCAAATGACAATCGTCTTACAACATCAATTTAGAGATCTCAGTGTTTCAGAAACAGCTTTCGAAGTAACTCTCTCTTTCAGGGAAATAACCGAAAAGCTCGTGATTCCTTTTACTTCCATTCAGGTCTTTTACGATCCTGTAGCAGCATTTGAAGCAGCATTTGATCTGCCCTCAAATTTGACCTCTGGAGAAAGTGAAAATTCAAAAAATACCTCAACTACGCCCATTACTTTATCAAACAAACAAAAAAAAGAAAATACGCTTACAAAAGAACAAAATCTCAGTACAAATAAAGAACCTTCAAATAACGATGCAAAACAAAGTCAAAGTGCTGATGTTGTCTCTTTAGATTCCTTTCGGAAAAAATAATTTTTCTCATGACTGAATTGATTAATCTTCGCCAATTTCGAAAACAAAAAAAACGTACAGAAAAATCTCTTTGTGCTGAGCAAAATCGTTATCGTTTTGGACGAACAAAAACTGAAAAAAATTTTGAGCAGCAAAAATCTTTAAAAATGCAAAAATTTCTTGATCAAAATCGTTTACGAAACGACGAATAAAGGTGGAAAAATGCACGAAAATAATTCTATCGATTGGTCAAAAGTCATTCCACGAAAGATATCTGTTCGCGTTGATGGACACGCAACAAGCGTCTCTTTAGAACCACCATTTTTAGATATTCTAAAAGATATAGCCCGCAAAAAAGGACAATCTTTAGCCTTTATTATCACCGATATTGATAGCAAAAGACCACAACAAGTAAATCTTTCGGCTTCGTTACGCGTTTATGCCCTTCAAAGCGTTCTCACCCAACGCCTTTAATGTTTGTGCTTATTTTTTTACGTTCTCTTTCTGTCTGTTCAACTGAAACTGTTGTGACTTTTTAAGAGAAGTTTTTTTAATCTAGAACTTCAATAAAAAAAAGACTACAAAAGAGAGATAATGAGTAATTTTTCTGATCACACCATACCTTTCTTTGAAGAAGATTCCCCTCCAGACCATGATAAGAAGAGCTCTGGTTTTTTCTCCCATACTCTAAAAGAACAAAAATCATATAACACAGATTATTTAGAACAACTCAATCCAGAACAGCAACAAGCTGTTATGAATACTGAAGGACCTCTTTTAGTTCTTGCAGGTGCTGGTACAGGAAAAACGCGCGTTTTAACAACCCGTATTTCTCACATTTTACGCTCTAGACTTGCCTCTCCTCAGCAAATACTTGCTGTCACTTTCACCAACAAAGCAGCACGTGAAATGAAAATACGTATTGGTGAACTTATTGGAGAAGTTGTTGAAGGTATGCCTTGGCTTGGAACCTTTCATTCCACTGGAGCTAAAATTTTACGCCGTCACGCAGAGCTTGTTGATTTAAAAAGAAACTTTACAATTCTCGATAGCGATGATGTTCTTCGACTTTTAAAACAACTTATTCAAGCTGAAGGATTAGACGATAAGCGTTGGCCCGCACGAAACCTTGCCATGATGATTGATTCTTGGAAAAATCAAGGACTTTCACCAACACATATCTCAAAAAGTGATGCTCATTCCTTTGGCAACGGCATGGGACGTGAACTTTATCACAGTTATCAAAATCGATTAAAAGATCTTAATGCTTGTGATTTTGGTGACCTTCTACTTCATTCTATCTCTATCTTCCAACATAATCCAGATATTCTTCGCGAATATCATTCTCAATTTCGTTATATTCTTGTCGATGAATATCAAGATACAAATACAGCACAATATCTTTGGCTTCGCCTTTTATCCCAACATCCTCAAGGTCAACATGTTAATCTTTGTTGTGTTGGTGATGATGATCAATCCATTTATGGATGGCGTGGTGCAAAAGTCGAAAATATATTACGTTTTGAAAAAGATTTTCCTTCTGCTAAAATTATTCGTCTAGAACGCAATTATCGCTCAACATCTCATATTCTTAAAACCGCCTCCCATCTCATTGCTCATAATGAAGAAAGACTGGGAAAAGTCCTTTTTTCTTCTCAAATAAAGAGTGAGGAAGAAAAGGTAAAAATTCATTCAGCATGGGATTCGGCAGAAGAAGCACGAGCAATCGGAGAAGAAATCGAACGCGCACAACAAACCGGTCATGCATTAAATCATATGGCTATATTGGTACGCGCATCATTTCAAATGCGTGAATTTGAAGATCGTTTTGTAACACTTGGCCTTAATTATCGCGTCATTGGTGGTCCTCGTTTTTATGAGCGAATGGAAATACGTGATGCCATGGCTTATTTACGCGTTATTGTCCAACCTACTGATGATTTAGCTTTTGAGCGTGTTATTAATACACCAAAACGCGGCATAGGAGATGCAACCCTGCGCATTCTTTATGAGAGTGCACGTGCACGTGCTGTTCCTCTCTTTTCTGCTGCCGCTGACATCATTGAAACAGATGAATTAAAGCCTAAGGCACGCAGTGCGTTACGAAGCCTTATTGAAAACTTCCGCCGCTGGCAAAATATGCTTCAAGACACTCCTCATAGAGAACTTGCCGAGATCGTCCTTGATGATTCTGGTTATACAACCATGTGGTTAGAAGATCGTTCACCAGAGGCTCCTACAAGATTAGAAAATCTTAAAGAAATGATTCGTTCCATGGAACAATTTGAAAATCTTCAAAGTTTTTTGGAACATGTTGCACTCGTTATGGAAACGGAAAATAATGAAAATATGGATGCAGTCAACATCATGACACTTCATTCAGCCAAAGGACTTGAATTTGAAACTGTTTTCCTTCCAGGTTGGGAAGAAGGACTCTTTCCCCACCAACGCTCATTAGATGAAGGTGGACGTTCAGGATTAGAAGAAGAACGGCGCCTTGCTTACGTAGGTCTAACAAGAGCAAAAAAACATTTGCATATATGGTTTGTATCGAATCGAAGAATTCATGGACTTTGGCAACCTGCTCTTCCCTCCTGTTTTCTAGATGAATTACCAGCAGAACATATAGAAGTTGTAGAAATGGAAACATCCTATGGTGGTTATGGAAAATCTTCCTTTCAACATCACGATTCCTTTTATAGTGACTATGCAACAGCAAGACAAAAGCGTGCACAAAAAAACAAGAATATTGAAGGGAAAGTTATCTCTCAATCAATCTCTCATGCACCATCAGATTTTTCTGTCAATGATCGGATTTTTCACATAAAATTTGGTTATGGTCATATTACAGCAATAGACGATCATAAATTGACAATAATGTTTGAAAAAGCCGGAGAAAAGCGTGTACTAAACAATTTTGTAAACAAAGCTTAATTACAAGCAAACCACGATCAGTTTTTTCAAGAAACCACTTTATTTTATTCTGAATGTCATTTCCATTTACGAACAAAGGCTTCAATGGGCAAATTTTGCATATCAGACAATGCGTTGTGAATTTTATCAAGCGGCCAATCCCACCAAGCCATATCTAAAAGGCATTCTATCACATTATTGGGAAAACGCATCCGCAACCGTTTAGCAGGCACCCCAACGACAATCATATAAGGCAAAACATCTTTCGTTACAACAGCGTTCGCGCCAATGATAGCGCCATGACCAATTGTCACCCCAGGCATAATAACCGCACCATGTCCAATCCACACATCATGCCCAATAATAACACGTTTTGCACAACGCCTTTCACGAAAACCACTATCTAATGCCATATAACGAAAATATTCGTTTGGACGATAGGTTATTTTATGCGTTGAAACGCGCTCCATAGGATGCTCCAGCGCATTCATCCGTACATGAGATGCAATAGAACAAAAACGCCCAATATCGCTATAAATAGCCTCACTATTACGCTCTAAATAAGAAAAATCTCCAACGGTTACATCCCGTAAAATCACCCGCTCATTAATTTCCACATAGCGCCCTAATTTACAACCATGCAGCCGCGCTGTCGTATGGATACGAGGCTCACTTTCATGAAATCGAAGATCTTTCTCAATATTCATACATCTTTCACCAATGTTTCATCAATAGATATGGAAAGACATACCAATCAAGCCAATAAAATCAACCATGAAACAAACATTGCAAAACAAACCTGCCGATGTTACAATTTCTCGATCTATCTAAGAGAGTCAAACTATGAAAAATGTAATACGCATCTTGGGGCTGACAATCATATTTCTTGCAGGTGTTTTTAGTTATGATACGCTGACAAATAAACCTTTAGGTGATAACTTTACTCTCACTGATTCTAATGGGAAAAATATTACTGAGGCTGATGTTCGAAGCAAGCCTTCAATAATTTTTTTCGGCTTCACTATGTGTCCTGAAAGCTGCCCTACCACACTGATGAATCTTGATCGATGGCTTACAGCCCTTGGGCCTGAAGCTGATAAATTAGGTATATGGTTTGTGACTGTTGATCCTGAACGTGACACACCAAAAGTACTCCATGATTATCTCAGTAATTTTAACAATAAAATTGTTGGCATTAGTGGAGATCCTGATAAAGTTCATAAAATGGTCAATTCTTTCAACATCGTTGCTGAAAAAGTCCCTGAAACAGATGGAAACTATACATATAACCATACAGCAGCAATTTTTTTACTCAAAAAAGGTGGAAAATTAGCTGGCGTTATCCGTTATGACACGAAAGAAAGCGATAGCGAATTAAAAGATGAAATCGCCATTGAACGGTTAAAAAAACTTATCTTAAACTAAAAAAAGCCGATCAAAAGAAAGAACAGCATGTCGCAACAAATTCGCCTCTATTATACTGCTTCTAAAAATGAAGCAGAACGGTTCTATACCCTTATAGAAACAGCCTTTGACGAAGAAGGTTATCCTCTTGCTCTTACAGAGATAGATGAACAAAATGCTGTATATGAGCTTTCTCTATATATCGATCAAGACAATCAAGAGAATGCATTAAAACGTTTTGCCAAAATTCTTTCTATAGATTTTGATAAAATTAATATGGAAATTTTACCCAACATTGATTGGGTACAAAAAAGCCTAGAAGGACTAAAACCTGTGCAAGCCGGTCCTTTTTTCCTTCATGGAAGTCACAACCGAAACGCCATTCCAGCAAATGTTCTCCCTATTGAAATTGAAGCTAATCAAGCTTTTGGCACCGGACATCATGGAACAACAGCCGGTTGTTTAGAAATGATTGCCAAAGTCATGAAACACGAAAATCCCCAAAATGCCCTTGATCTTGGTACTGGGAGCGGTGTACTAGCCATTGGCATAGCAATGCTTAAACCAATTACTGTGCTTGCATCCGATATTGACCCAATTGCTATTCAAGTTGCACAACACAATATCGAATTCAATGGTGTCAATGAATATGTTACAGCTATTACAGCAACAGGTTTTGCCCATGATGCAATTGCATCACGAGCCCCTTTTGATCTCATTGTTGCCAATATCCTTGCTAATCCGCTTATTGAACTTGCGCAAGAAGTGGTAACGGCACTTCAAAAAGGGGGATCACTTATACTCTCTGGAATTCTTGAAGAACAACATGCCCATGTTTTGGAGACTTATATAAAACAAGGACTGAAGTATATCGAAACATACCACCGGCAAGGATGGGTTACGATACACCTGAAATAAAATAAAAGAAAAGGACGTCGTTATGTATCAATCTTTTGAGGCGACAACAAATCCTGCTTATGCAGCAGAACGCATTTCTTGCCTTCGTAAAGAACTCGATCACCTTGGACTCGATGGTTTTCTTGTTCCGCGGTGCGATGAACACCAAGGAGAGTATGTCCCTCCTCATGCTCAACGCCTTAGCTGGTTAACCGGCTTTACTGGATCAGCTGGGATTGCACTGATTTTAAAAAACAAAGCCATCATATTTACAGATGGGCGATATAAGCTCCAAGTTCGCCAACAAACTGATCCTGATATTTTTAATTATGAAGATCTCATAACTTGTCCTCCCTCAGAATGGCTTGAAAAAAATGGTCAAAAACTTTCTATTGGCTTTGATCCATGGCTCCACACGATTGCTGCCACCGATGCATTAAAAAACGCATTAGAAATGAAAGCAGGTGGAAAACTTGTAGAAGTTCAACATAATCCCATTGATCTGCTCTGGCATGATCAACCAAAATTACCACAATCTGCCTTATCAATTCACCCTCTCAAATATGCTGGGTGCGATACAGATGAAAAACTCGCTTTGATTTACAAAGATATACAGCAAACTCATGCAAATGCTTTTATTTTTACAGACCCCTCTTCCATTGCATGGACATTCAATATACGGGGCAATGATGTTTCCAACACGCCTTTTTCCCTTTGTTTTGCTCTCATTCCACTTAACGAAACACCAGCTTTATTCATTGACAGCAAAAAACTTGGTGTAGAACAGAAACAATATCTAGAACGTTATGCAAAATTATATGAACCAGAACAGCTTATTCCCAAGATCAAAGAGTATGTTCAAAAAGGGACAGTGTTTGCCTTAGATCCACAGCTAACATGCGAAAAATTACGAACTGTTATTGAAGAAAAAAATAGCTCTTTTATCACACTTACCGATCCTGCTGCTCTACCACGTGCCGTTAAAAATGATACAGAACTCAATGGCGCACGCAAAGCGCATCTACGCGATGGTGTTGCCCTAACCTGTTTTTTTTCTTGGTTAGATAAACAAATACCAGGGTCAATAAGTGAAATTTCTGCTGCTCAAAAATTAGAAGAATTTCGCATAAATACAGCAAAAGAAATGGGAGAAAAACTTGAAGATCTTTCTTTTGATACAATCTCCGCAACAGGAGAAAATGGTGCCATTATTCATTATCGTGTAACAACGCAAACAAATAAACAACTCAAAGCCGGTGAACTTTACCTCGTTGATTCAGGTGGACAATATCGTGATGGCACGACTGATGTCACACGCACCGTAGCAATTGGGAATATTGGAGAAGAAGAAAAACGCTGTTTTACGCTTGTCCTCAAAGGCATGATTGCGCTTTCAACTATCAGATTTCCAAAAGGCACACGAGGACAAGACATTGATGCTCTTGCACGCATTGCATTGTGGAAAGCTGGTTTTGATTATGCCCATGGCACGGGTCATGGAGTTGGATCTTATCTTTCTGTCCATGAAGGACCGCAAAATATTTCTCGCAAAGGGTGCCAAGAACTCATCTCCGGTATGATTCTTTCAAACGAGCCAGGCTATTACCGCGAAAGCGCTTTTGGTATCCGTCTTGAAAATTTGATGATTGTAAAGCCAGCACAAAAAATTGATGGTGGAGATATAGAAATGCTCTCGTTCGAAACACTCACACTTTGCCCCATTGATCGACGGTTAATCCTTCCAGAGCTTTTGACACAAGAAGAACGGCAATGGCTCAATGATTACCATGCGCGCGTTTATCAGATGAATGCACCTTACTTGAACGAAGAAGATAAAAAATGGGCAAAAGAAGCAACAATGCCCCTTTAAATGAAGCAACGTATAACTTTTACTCTTTCTACAAAACACAGGATCTTCTCTTTTTAAGGGAAAAATATGTATCTGCATCAGGAAATACAAAAAATATTTCTACAAGATACTTCAAGTTTTTTGCTGGTACGGTAAACGCTAACCTCGGTGAAGCAAGATGAGATACACCTATACGTGGTAATACTTATCTTGGCGATCTCCATCTAGACATTATTATATCCCTATTTCTTTTATATGGAAACTTTCGTTATATTTTGTAATCCTCCGCATCGTATTTCTAAAACACCTATTATAACCAGCTTATTACGAATAAATTTTACCTTTTTGTTTGCTTCATAATGATAATTTATATTTTTAAATTCTTGAGTTATTTTCAACAGCTGTAATTCCTTATAATACATATTGCTACAATAAAATAGAATCTGCTATGAAATAAAAGTTAAGTATTTAGAATTTAAAAGAAATAGCATGATGATAACATCAGCGTTAAGGTTTTTTATTTATTTGCATAGTTAACAGTACAATATTATTTTCTAGACTATTACTTATTGTTGAAAAACGTTATCCACAATATAAATAGTTTCCAACTGCACAGTATGAAAACAACATATATGGAGGTATATGTTTTTACCTGAACATGTCATTCAGCTAAAAAATTAACAACAATAACAGAGTATATGAAAAATTACATAACACAAAAACAGTCACATAAGTAAAGGAGATTCAAACTCTCTACAAAATTTCACAAATACTTTGAAAAAGACACAATAAAGCGTGTATCTTATGGCTTTTTAGTTAACAAAATCTTAAGCACAGATCTTAATAAGCTATATCCTTATCCAGTATTTTAGAAATAAAGTGATTATCCTAATGCGTATAGTTTTATTTTGTTCCATAATATTATTTTTGGATACTATATTGGGCCTTCTGTATTGAAGGAAATTACTAAATTTAAGCGAGTTCCTATTGCTGTATTTTCTGAAAATCAAGTCATTACTCCAAATAAGTACGATAAATTATACGAAGAGTACGTAAAGACACAATATCCTGATAATATATACGAAGAGCGTCTAGAAATTGCGAAAAAATATCTGGATAATAAGAGTTATGGTGTATATCATGTTCTAAACCCTGGTATGATAGTGCTAATTCCTGAAAATAAATCTTATCCATGCGAAAGTTGTTTGGTGTGCATGCCTTGTGGACTTATTACAGAGAGAGTATAATAAAAAATTTCCAGCATTATCCCTACCTACCTACATACATAAGTTACGTTCTCAATATAATTGGAAAGAAAGCGATTTCATTTGGGCAAAAAATCTGGTCATGAACTCGACAGATCCAATGTTTAGATATGCACGAATGGTATTTAATTCTGAAATATTCTCAGTCCAAATACTAGCTCTAATAAACGAAATTTCCTATGCTGAGAAATTTGAGAGAGATGAAGGAAGTCAGAAAAAAAATTATGCTGCTAGACGCATTAACGAATATCCGAAATTTTGTAATGAAATTGGACAAGTGTACCATCTAATAATGCCTGATAAGCATAGATACCAGTAGTCTTTTATAAATTCAACATAATAAACAACTCGCAGTTATATCCCTTATTCATTTATAGCAGAATGTTTTATTATATTTTGTAATCTTCCGCGTTATATTTCTATTACGTCATTATAATTGGTTTATTACGGTATTTTGGATTAAATTATACATATTTGTTCAAAAATTTTAACTTTCTTCACAGTAATAATTTATATCTTTTAATAATAATAATCTTGTATATTCTTCATCATAATAGTTTAAGTTTAATATTTAAGTTCAACGTTAATCATTTTTAATAACTTAATAAATATCAAAATATATGGCGCTCTGTTTTTGCAAAAAACAGCCCCTATTATCCCCCTTTTTGATTTCATCCCCCAAAATGTAAGAGAGATAATCATACAAACAGCATACGATCTTCTGGAAAAATCCCTCTAAACATTATGTTTCTCAATCAGCTGTAGCCAAGCCTCTTCATCGATAACCTCAACACCTAATTTCTCAGCTTTAGCCAATTTGGAGCCCGCTCCAGGTCCTGCAACAAGAAGATCTGTTTTTTTAGAAAGTGAACCAGATGTTTTAGCCCCTAATCGCTCTGCCAATGCTTTTGCTTCATCGCGTGACATATGCGCCAAAGTTCCTGTAAAAACAATGATTTTCTCCGCTATTGGTGAAGAATCTGCTATGATAGGCTCCTCATCAAGAGGTATTACTTCTTCAAGCAAAACAGATAAAATCTCACGGTTATGCTCTTCTTGATAAAAATCAACAATTGCGCTCCCTACCTGTGGTCCAATTCCTTCGATATTGGTAAGCTCCATCCAAGCCTCATTTCCTTCTTCATTTTCCTTATCACATGGCATAAATGCTTCCATAGCCGCAGTCTCAAAAGCTGTATAATTTTTATAAGCGCGCGCAAGGCGGCGTGCATTCACTTCGCCAACATGACGAATCCCCAATGCAAACAAAAAACGGCTCAACGGAATTTCTCGGCGCGCATTAATGGCATCATACAATTTCCGCACTGAAACAGTACCAAAACCTTCCATATTTTCCAAACGTATCAAAGATTTTTCTTGGCGCCGTTGTAAAGTAAAAATATCGGCTGGTGTATGAATACAAAGTGCCTCATCTTGAACATGGAAAAAGAACTCTACCTGTTTTTTACCCAAGCCTTCAATATCAAAAGCATTGCGTGAAACAAAATGACGAATACGTTCAATTGCTTGTGCAGGACAAATAAGCCCTCCTGTACAGCGACGCACGGCTTCTCCCACTTCACGAACAGCATGACTCCCACAAGCTGGACACAAATGAGGAAAAATAAAAACAGCAGCATCTTTCGGGCGTTTTTCAATGATAACATCAATAACTTGAGGGATCACATCACCAGCACGTTGTACAATCACGCTATCGCCTACACGGATATCACGTCCTTCACGAATGGGCTCTCCTTTATGACCAATTCCCTTAATATAATCCTCATTATGCAAACTAGCATTGGTCACCACCACTCCACCAACAGTAATAGGCGTAAGACGTGCAACAGGTGTCAAAGCTCCCGTGCGCCCAACTTGAATGTCAATATCCTCCAAAAACGCTATCGCTTTTTCTGCTGGAAATTTATGGGCGATAGCCCAACGCGGCGAACGAGAAACAAACCCCAAGCGCTTTTGGAGCATCAAATCATTAACCTTATAAACAATGCCATCAATATCATAGCTTAAAGAATGACGGCATTCTTCGATATCGTGATAATAGCAAATAATGTCTTCTACTGTCTTAAAGACTTTTGTTAATGGATTGATAACAAAGCCATACTCTTTTAGCTTTTTCATCATCTCCATTTGACTTTCTGCCAATATTTCACTCACCTCACCACAAGCATAAGAAAAAAATTGAAGTTTTCTGCTAGCGGTTATCCGTGAATCAAGCTGACGGAGAGAACCAGCCGCCGCATTTCGAGGATTGGCAAAGGTTAACTTGCCCTTCTCTTGTTGGCTGATATTCAATGCTTGGAAATCCTCCCGCCCCATATAAACTTCACCACGCACCTCAATGATATCAGGAAAATCACCTTGCAAAACTTGTGGAATATCAGCAATTGTTCGGGCATTTGCCGTCACATTTTCACCGACAGTTCCATCCCCACGCGTTGCCGCACGCACAAGCTGCCCCTTTTCGTAGCGCAAAGACAAAGATAAACCATCAATTTTTGGCTCCGCTGTTATTTCCAACACTTGTGTTTCTGGAAGCCGTAAAAAACGACGAATACGCTCAACAAATTCAGTAACATCTTCAGAGCTAAACGCATTATCAAGTGAAAGCATAGGCTGTGCATGAACAGATTTTTCAAATTTTTCAGAAATTGGTGCCCCAATTTTATGTGAAGGAGAATCAATACGTATAAGCTCTGGAAAAAGAGCTTCAATTTCTGCATTACGACGACGTAAAGCATCATATTCTGCATCAGAAAGTTCAGGCTGATCATCACGATTATAAAGCACATCATGACGTGCAATCTCTTTTGCCAACCACTCTAATTCACGTTCTGCTTCAACAGCTGTGAGATTTTTATCTGCATCTTTGTTCATAAAATCTATTCCAAATTACAAGCACTGCCACAAGGGCCTCCCACGCCTCCTCATCAAGTGAATCTCAATAAATATAAGCTTTCCAGTATTTTTATCGCTGACTAATTACCTTTATGCGAGCAGCTTTTGAGCCGCTGCACGCGCTTCTTCAGTAATCTGTTCTCCAGCCAACATACGGGCAATTTCTTCTGCACGCTCATGTTCTTTCATTTTATGAATCGCAGTAACAAAGCGTCCTTTATCATGACTCTCAATTTTTGAAATAAGAAAATGACCATGCGCTTTCGATGCAACCTGTGGAGCATGCGTAATAGCGAAAACTTGGACATGTTCTGATAAGCGTTGCAACCGTTGCCCAATAGCCGCTGCAACAGCCCCCCCAACGCCTGTATCAATTTCATCAAAAATCAGCGTCGGTGCTGATCCTCGATCAGATAAAACAACTTTTAATGCCAGCAAAAAACGAGATAATTCACCGCCAGAAGCCACACTAAGCATCGGCCCAGCACGTGTTCCAGGATTTGTTCGCACCCAATATTCAATACGATCACATCCCTCTGCACTCCGCTTTTCCATATCACTTTGCATTTCAACAATAAATTCAGCCCTCTCTAATTTCAATGCTGGCAACTCAGCCATCACACTTACAGACAAGTGCTTTGCAACCTCTTGACGTTTTATTGACAACGCTTGCGCTAACGTATCATAATTTTTTTGTGCTTGTCTTGCCTCATCTTCAAAACGTGTCAATATGGTCTGAGCCTCTTCAAAATCAGCTAGTTCTGCGTCCATTTTATCGCATAACTGAACCAATTCATCCGCAGAAACTTGATATTTACGAGCAAAACCCCGAAGAGAAAAAAGACGCTCTTCTATCCGTTCCAATTCATCAGGTTCAAAATCTAATGCTCGTATTGCCGTCTCAATACCTTCTTGTGCTGTTGCAAGTGCATGCAATGCCTCATCAATAGATTTCACCACAGGTGCAATAAGTTCTTGCGCCTCAGGAATTTTCCGCTCCAAACGCCTCACCAAATTAGAAAGCACTGGGATTGGTGATTTTTGACCCGTTAAAAGATCATCTGCTTCTTTAATATCTGTCGCTATTTTTTCTAATTTAAGCATATCGGCACGACGAAGAGAAAGAGCTTCCTCTTCACCAACTTTAAAATCAAGCTTTTCAAGCTCTTCTACACACGCACGAAGATAATCAACCTCCCGTACAGCACTCTCTACTTTAAGACGCTGCCGTTGCAAACGCTCCTCAAATTCACGCCATGAATGATAACACTGACGCAAATTTTCCACTTCATCTTCAAGACCACCAAAGGCATCTAATAATTGGCGATGTGTAGCAACATCAACAAGCGCACGATCATCATGTTGTCCATGGATTTCAACCAGCAAACGGCCAACACTCCGCATCAATGCAACACTAGACACCTGATCATTGATAAAAACACGGCTACGCCCATCACTTGATTGCACACGTCGTAAAATAATATCACCCTCATCATCCAGACCATTCTCACGAATAAGTTGACGTGCAGGATGTGAAACAGACACATCAAAAACAGCTGTGACCTGCCCGCGGTCAGCCCCATGACGCACAAGCGAAGCATCACCCCGCCCCCCTAGAGCAAGTGATAAAGCATCAAGGAGAATAGACTTCCCCGCACCCGTTTCTCCAGTTAAAACCGTCAACCCCGCTGTAAAATGAATATCGAGCGTTTCGATCAAAACAATATTATGAATCGAAAGCTGTACCAACATAGAGAATCAACGTACCCTCTTCTTGTCACCACCTAAAGCATTTGAGATCCAAGAAGATTTATGCTCACGTGGTGATATTTTATTCTTCTGCAAGAGATTATAAGAAAATTTATACCACTCACTTTTGGGATAATTACGTCCTAAAATAGCTGCTGCCGTCTGTGCTTCCGCCGTTAAGCCGAGAGCAAGATTAACCTCAGTCAAGCGGAAAAGTGCTTCTTCAATTTGATTTGTATCAGAATACTCTTCAACCACGGTACGAAACCGTCTACTTGCCGCAAGATAGCGCCGTCCCTCTTCATAATAACGGCCAATCTGCATTTCTTTACCAGCCAGTTGTTCGCGCCCAAAACGAATTTTATCCTTAGCATCCTTGACATATTCAGAATTAGGATAACGCTCTATAAGGAGCTGCATAGCAGCAATAGCACGTTTCGTGTCACGTTGATCACGCGTAACATCAGGAATCCGACGGAAAGAAGAAAGACCAATAATATAATATGCATAAGCCGAGTCAGTCGACCCCGGATAAAGAGTAATATAGCGTTGAGCCATACTAATTGAATCATCATACTTTCCGAGTCGATAATTAGTAAAAGCACCCATGACCAAAGATTTACGTCCCCAGTCTGTATAAGCGTACTGTTTTTCAATCTTCAAAAACTTCTTCGATGCGTCCCCAAGCCGCCCACTTTCAAGGCTAGCAAGCGCCTGATTATATAAAACATCTGGTGGTTCTATTTTCAAAACATAAGCAGATGGATCAAGGGTATTTTTCTCTTTAAAGAGGCATCCCGCTAACATACAGGTGCTTCCCAAAAGCACCACCCCCAATATCTTGCGTACAATGTTAGATTTTCTATATGTCATATTTCCAATGCACACATGAGATTTTTTCATAGTTTTTCCGGCCTCCACAGAATATCACCTTGTAGCAAAAACAATTTATCAAAGGTTTTATACCATATCACTTTAAAATCCACATAACCAATTTAGCAGTTTAGGTCAATCATCCCCTTAAAAATCAAATAAACAATAAAAAAATCTTGTCAATTTTTTTACTCTTTCTCTAAAAAGCTTTTTTCATAATATGATTCGTCTGCCAAAACAGCCTTCACCAATTGCGCATTAATTCTATGCCCACTACAATAAGAACGAAATAATCCAATAAAAGGTGCCCCAAACAAAGCAGTATCACCAATCGCATCAAGCATTTTGTGCCGAACACATTCATTCTCCCAATAAGGACCATCGGGATTTAAAATTTTATCATTAAGGTCGATAACAAGAGAATTTTCCAAAGAAGCACCTCTCGCCTTTCCAGAAAGCCTTAATTCTTCCACGTCTTTGATAAAACCAAAAGTGCGCGCACGTGACAAATCATCCCTAAACCCTCGTGTGGTAAGATCAAAACTGAAATGTTGCTTACCAATAGCAGAAGAAGGAAAAGAGATCGTTATATCAAAACGACGTCCATCGAATGGCAAAAGCTCTGCAACACCATGAGCTCCTTCAACCCGCAACGGCTTTTTTATAATGAAATAAGAACGCAAGGCATTTTGCTGTACAATACCAACATCTTCAAAAGCTTGGCAATATAGCCACGCTGAACCATCCAAAATAGGAATCTCATTATGTGACACTTCAATAATAAGATTATCCAAATTATAAGCAGCAATTGCTGCCATCAAATGTTCAATTGTTTCAACCCTTACATCTCCATCTCCAAGTACTGTTGATAATTCAGTTTTTCCTGTTTGCGATGCATGGGCTTGAAATATTTTCTCTGTTCCGTCTAATCCACAACGCTTAAAAACAATACCGCACCCAACATCCGCTGGACAAACCTTTACCACTGACAAACAGCCACTATGAACGCCAATCCCCTTAAATGTTACTGCTTTTTTAAGAGTAGACTGATATTTTGGTACTAAACTCATCATATCATTTTATTAAATTGCTTGTACATCTTTTAACAAAATTTATAAAACTATAAAAAATATTCATAGTAAATAATAAAAAAAAACCGCTTATTGTAAGCGGTTTTTTTTAAACAAAGTATTTTATTCAAAAAACAGTAATATATTTTACTGTATAATTTTTGACTGAGCATTAAAGAAATAATAAAATTTCTTACTTTACCTCATTTTTCATCAATTAATTTGCCTGACGACGTAAAAATGCTGGTATTTCCAACTGATCTTCTTCACTTATAAAAGTACGCTGATCTTGTGGTACCTGAGGATGCAGCTCACCAGAACGACGTGGAACATAAACAGAAGCATCTTGAGAAAGCGCCTGAGAGTTTTTATTGTAAACATGAGACTCTTTCTGCTGAGACGATCTAACAGCAGGCTCCAACCTCGCTTCTGGCTCAGCTTCTTCACGATGTGTCAAGCTCTGTTTCAAACGCTGCCAAAGATTACGAGGACCTTGATCAGTCACAAATGTTCTTTGGCTTTGTCCATGAGCAACAGGAGGAAAATCCTTTAACTCAGGCATACGCATTGGAGCGCGCGCTTGCATTTGTTTTGGTTGCACTGGCTTTTCTGTTTGCTTCACAACCCCTGTCATCTCATCAAGAACATGCGCTGTTGCCTCCATACTCACGGGAGCCGCCATCGCCTGTTGAGAACCGCGGCTTACTTGCATACGAGGCACATTTAATTTCTGTTCCTGAACAGCATTTGAGCCATACGCAACAGCACTCGTCGCACTTCGTGTCGTCATTGCTTCTACAGGATGTGCAAAAATTTGACTTTTGGGACGGAACTGTTCTCCGGTTGATTTACCCTTCTCTATTTCAAGTGATTCGATCACTTCTACCATTGACTCAGAACGCAGAGGCGATGATTGAACATGAAAAGAACTGTGTGACGTTCCAGGATCGCTCTTGCGTATTGAAGAAGCAGGCCTTTGAATCTGAGGATGAGAGGACTGAACCACATCACTAACTTCACGATCAATACCGGTGGCAACCACAGAAACACGAATAACACCTTCCAATGACTCATCATCAATAGCGCCAAAGATCACATTCGCATCAGCATCTACTTCTTCACGAATACGATTAGCAGCTTCATCAACCTCAAAGAGAGTCATATCACGACCACCCGTAATAGAAATCAATAAACCACGCGCCCCACGCATAGAGGTATCATCCAACAATGGGTTTGCAATAGCAGCTTCAGCCGCAGCCAAAGCACGCCCATCACCAGATGCCTCACCCGTTCCCATCATGGCTCGACCCATTTCGTGCATCACAGAACGAACATCAGCAAAATCAAGGTTAATCAAACCCTCTTTAATCATCAAATCCGTAATGGAAGCAACACCAGAATAAAGCACTTGGTCAGCCATAGCAAAAGCATCAGCAAACGTTGTCTTATCATTTGCAATACGGAAAAGATTTTGATTGGGAATAACAATCAATGTATCGACAGACTTTTGTAATTCTTCAATACCAGCCTCTGCCGTTTTCATACGACGTGCGCCTTCAAACTGAAACGGCTTTGTCACAACACCAACAGTCAAAATACCTTTTTCACGCGCTGCGCGAGCAACAACGGGAGCAGCTCCTGTTCCAGTCCCCCCCCCCATACCAGCAGTAATGAAAACCATATGAGAGTCTGCAAGATGATCAATAATTTCATCAATACATTCCTCCGCCGCCGCTTGCCCAACTTCCGGTAAAGCACCAGCACCCAAACCTTCTGTCACAGCTGCCCCAAGTTGGATAACACGTTCAGCCTTTGACATAGCCAAAGCCTGTGCATCCGTATTTGCAACAACAAAGTCAACTCCCTGAAGACCAGCATTTATCATATTATTCACGGCATTCCCGCCACCACCTCCAACACCAAAAACGGTAATGCGTGGCTTCAATTCCGCGATATCTGGCCGATGCAGATTAATCGTCATTTTCTTTTCCTTCTCATAAGACACCGCAAGCCAAAGCGATGAAATTTATCCAACTAGACTTAACTAAAAACTCTCACGCAACCACTGACCAACACGCTGAAAATATCCATGCGTGCCCATCGATAAATGATTTCCTGCCGCCTGCATTGTTTTTTCTTCAAACCCCACCAATTGCGGATAAATTAACAACCCAACAGCAGATGTAAACGCCGCCCCTTTTGCAAGAGAAGGAAGCCTCGAAATACCTAAAGGCCGCCCGATACGAACGTTTCTTCCTAATATAGTACGTGCCATTTCTGGCAATCCTGTTAACTGGCTTGCTCCCCCAGTCAAAATAACACGTTTACCAATGATGTGACCAAAACCAGAACGATTTAAACAATCACGGACCATTTCTAAAATTTCTTCAACACGCGCACGAATGATACGCCCAAGAACTGCGCGAGGATATTGAGTTTCACGCTGTTCACTCCCAATTTCTGCTACATTAATCATTTGCCGCTCATCAGCACTTGTTAAAAGTGCTGAACCATAAACAACTTTTAAACGTTCCGCCTCTGTTAAAGACATAGAAAATCCGCGCGCAACATCAAGAGTCACATGATGCCCCCCAACAGCAAGAGCATCCGCATGAATAAATTTCCCCTCAAAAAACACTGAAAATGTTGTTGTTCCACCACCAAAATCAATACATGCAGCCCCTAAATGCGCCTCATCATTCATCAAGACAGCAAGACCACTTGCAAAGGGAGTAGCAACCATTGCTTCAACACTCAAATGTGCACGATTAATACAAGTTTCTAAATTACGCAAAGAGGCTGTTTCTGCTGTTACCACATGCACGTCGACACCAAATGTTTCCCCTGCCATGCCAATAGGATCAAAAATTCCTTTATCTCCATCCAATACATAAGAAACTGGAACTGAGTGCATAACATGACGTTCAGCATCAAAGGCTTTACGCGAAACATCTGAAAAGGCCATACGCATATCACGCTTGGTGACTTCACGACCATTCAAATGGACCTTTCCATTAATCAAAGCACTTTGTAATCGACTTGAGGAAAAATTCACAATCACTGAATCCACCACCAAACCCGCCATTTTTTCTGCCGCATCAACAGCCAATCTTATGGATTGTTCTGCTGCAAACATATCCATGACAACACCAGATTTAATACCACGTGAACGCTGCACTCCAAAGCCTAGAATTTCCGTAGAATGTGTACGACCATGTAAATAGTGCGCATGCTTCAAAGGACGCAAACAAGCAATAAGACAAACAATCTTACTTGAACCGACATCAAGTACCGTTAAAAAACGTGTTTTACGCCCCTTCAAATGATGTGATCTGAGCAGCATCATAGGCTTCCTGCCTTTCGCGCTTTTAAAATACGTTCTTCTTCTGCTACAGTAGTATGATAACGCTCCAACGTTTCATCTGATAAAGAAACAGTAATTCGATCAGCAAGACGTAAATCAACACTGAGAATATCGCGAGATAAAAGATCTTGCATTGTACCGGACGAAAAAAGAGAAGAAAGCCTTTCAAGAGCACCATTTTCAGGCAACATAACGCGCATTCCATTATTCAAAACAAGATCCCAACGTCGATCACCTACCCGCACAAAAGCACGAATACGATCATATACTTCCGGATAAACTGACAGCGCTTGAATAAACACTTTAGCAGCATTTTGTGCACCCTGCCCAACCACAAGAGGTAAATCCCGAACAATTTCCCCTTTAAAAGGCACAATGACACGACCTGTATTATCAACAATATCCATTATGCCATCATGTTGCCAAATGGCATAGGGTTCACGCTCCACAATGGAAATGCGCATTCTATTGGGATAAATTTTCTGAACATTAGCCGATTGCACCCAAGCCTGTTTTTCCAAAAGAGAACGTGCTCTTTCAACATCAAAAGTGAATATAGAAGGCGCAACATCAAGTTTTAAAATTTTAAAAATATCCTGCTTTGCCAAACGCTTATTACCGCTTATATCGACATGAGTGACCACAAAACTACTATCCAATATGATCGTATTTACGATCACAGCCATCTGACCACTTGATGAAAGTCCATAAAAAGCCGTAACAAAGAAAAACCATACAACAGCAAAAGAGCCGAAATGGCGTGGAATATGAATATTGACAAAAACAAACTCAAACATAAACCGGAGAAAACGACGATAAAGACGTGGCAAAGCCGGCACTGAAAGCACCTCCATCGGAACATTTGTTTTATTAACATTCAACGCATACATGATGCGTCCTCCACCATCCATTGAACAATATCGCCGTAAGTACGGCCGCTCGCTTTTGCAATATCAGGAAGAAGAGACGTCGATGTCATACCGGGTTGCGTATTAATTTCAAGCCAAACCAATTCTCCCGTTTTCTCATCAAAACGAAAATCAGAACGGCTAACACCTCGACACCCTATCGCCTGATGGGCTGCTAAAGACATTCTTTGCACACTTTGGTAAATATTTAGTGAAAGTTGTGCAGGACAAATGTGAAGAGAACCACCCGTTTTATATTTCGAGCCATAATCGTAGAATGGAAAGTGTTTATCGGGAAGAATTTCACACACATCCAGCACTTCATTCCCCAAAACAGCACAAGTCAATTCACGACCAGGAATATATTTTTCAATCATCACCTCATCAGCATACCCCCACTCAGCTCCCCCAATACTATGCGGCGGTGCTGCTTCATTTTCCTGGACAATGACAACACCAAAACTTGATCCTTCACACACAGGTTTAATTACATAAGGAGGCTCCATGGGATGCGTTTGTCCCAAAGCAAAGCGGCTCATGATACGAGAAGGAGCAACACAAACCCCAAAATTTTCAACGATAATTTTTGCACGTCCCTTATCCATTGCCAAAGCGGATGCCATCACACCAGAATGGGTATAAGGAATTTTTAAATATTCAAGAATCCCCTGGATCCGGCCATCTTCACCAAATGGACCATGCAATGCATTGAAGGCAATATCGGGCTGCAACTGTTCAAGAACAGAAGCAATATGAGCGTCAACATCCACGCGGCTCACGCGATACCCCTGCATCTCTAGAACATCAGCACACGCCGCCCCCGAAGATAAACTTATAAACCGTTCAGAAGAAAAACCTCCCATTAACACAGCTATATGTTTATCTTTCATAATAAATCACCCTCTTTCGCATACTATATGTAGTCTATATAGAATACATCAGCACCACATACAGGAAAAACAAAGTTTATCCTTGCGAATCAATAACCTAGCATTTTGCATAATGAATCAGACTCAAAAGCCTGATGCAAGAGATTCTTTGTTAATTTATTGATTCTTAATAGATTTTTTTATTATCTCTTTGAAATGACTCAATTTTTTATTTTCACTTTTTTAGTGAACAATAAATCAATGAAATGGATCAAAAGGAGAAACACTTCGACCACGCTCAAATTGACCAATACGCTCTATTTCCCATTGTAAAAGGTGGGCTGAATTTGCAAAAACACGCGCACGCACTGTTTCTCCCAATGCTTCAAGATCATATCCTGTTGCTTGCCCTGTATTAATCATAAAATTACAGTGCATTTCACTCATTTGAGCGCCACCAATCTGTAAACCACGACACCCTGCTTCATCAATCACGCGCCACGCGGATGTATTCTCAGGATTTTTGAAAGTTGACCCCCCTGTTTTTTCGCGAATAGGTTGCACTGTTTCTCTGTGGAGGGCAACTTCATCCATAGCAGCACGAATATCATCTTTATTGCCGAGTCTTCCTTCTAATAAAGCAGCCGTAAAAATAAAATCTTTAGGAATATCACAATGGCGATAGGAATAATGCATATCTTTCACACTCAAGATATGACGTTGCCCTTTACGATCCAGCGCATAGACCTCAACAACACGCGCTGCGGTTTCAACACCATTCGCACCCGCGTTCATTTTGAGAGCTCCTCCAAGACCTCCAGGAATACCATGATAAAAATGAAAACCTGCAATCTCAGCTTCTAAAGCGGCAGCAGCTAAATGTTTATCCGCCGTACCAGCACCAACTAAAAAGCCTTTTGGAGAAACTTGCTTCACTTGCCCAAATTTTTTTGGCGAAAGACGAATCACAACACCAGGAACCCCCCCATCACGCACCAGAAGATTAGAACCGATACCGACAATCGTTACAGGAACACATTCAGGCAAATTTTGAAGAAAGAGAGCCAAATCTTCTTCATCAACAGGCTGATAAAAAAGCTCTGCCAACCCGCCCGTGCGAAACCACGTTACCTTACGCATCTCAACATTAGGTGTAAGCTTTCCTCTCACGCCACCCAACAGTGGTTGCAATTGCGCCAATAGCGCCTCACCATCAATGTGCTGAAAATTTACCATGACCATCCAATACCGCTAATTGATGAGGCAACGCACAAGCCCATTGTGTGATATTGCCAGCACCAAGAAAAACAACATAATCCTCTGCCTGAGCAAATTTTGAGACAAGAGACACAACATCTTCCAGACTATGTATCAAGCGCACATCACGATGACCCGCCATTTTAATATGCTCTACCAATTCTTGAGAACCAAATCCTACAATAGGCTCTTCACCAGCCGCATAAACGGGCGTAATCAACACTGTATCTGCATCATTAAAACAAGCAGAAAAATCATCAAATAAATGATACAAACGTGAATACCGATGAGGTTGTGCAATCGCAATAACACGCCCTTTTGCACTCTCACGTGCTGCACGCAAAACAGCCTTTATTTCAACAGGATGATGTCCATAATCATCAAATATTTCAATACCTCGCCAACTTCCTGTTCGCGTAAAACGCCGTTTTACTCCGCCAAATTCTGCTAAGCCACTTTTTATAGCTTCATTTGAAATGCCAAGTTCATGCGCAATAGCAATCGCCGCCGTTGCATTAGCAACATTATGCTGCCCTGCCATGGGCAAAAGCAAATTTTTCAACTCAATCTTTCTTCCTGTTTTGCGTGAGCGAACAAGAACATCAAAATGCGTTTTTTGACCATCCATCGAAAGATTAAGAAAACGAACATCCGCTTGTGGATTTTCACCATAAGTGATCACCCAACGATCATCAATACGGCC
This sequence comes from Bartonella sp. AD24XZML, assembly GCF_042196485.1. NCBI lineage: Bacteria > Pseudomonadati > Pseudomonadota > Alphaproteobacteria > Hyphomicrobiales > Bartonellaceae > Bartonella > Bartonella sp. AD24XZML. Next base: position 55,912 of record NZ_JBHIQH010000034.1, read on the forward strand.
CGCCAATGACTGAACCTCTGGATGATCAAGACACAAAACAGCAAAACCATAAAAAGGAACATTTTCTACGAATTGCCGAAAAGCCTCACGCACAGCATCAAAACTTCCATAATGATCCAAATGCTCAGCGTCAATATTAGTAATAACAGCAATATCAGCAGGCAGCTTTAAAAATGTACCATCACTTTCATCAGCTTCAACAATCATCCAATCGCCATCTCCTGTACGAGAATTCGTACCATAAGCATTAATAATACCGCCATTAATCACCACTGGATCAAAATGACCAGCATCAAGAAGGGCTGCGACCATTGATGTGGTTGTTGTTTTACCATGTGTACCACCCACCGCAATTGCACGCCGAAACCGCATCAGCTCCGCCAGCATTTCTGCACGTCTGACAAGCGGCAAATGTCTTTCCTTTGCAGCAATATACTCAGGATTTGTTTTTTTAACGGCAGTAGAAAAAACAACAACCTCTGCATTCCCTAAGTTTTCAGCACAATGACCTATATGAACGTTAATTCCTTTTTTCCGCAAACGTTCAACATTTGCACTTTCAACTTGATCTGACCCTTGAACTTTATAGCCAAGATTATAAAAAACCTCCGCAATTCCACTCATACCGATCCCCCCGATTCCAATAAAATGGATAACGCCTATATCAAGTGGCATTTTCATTAAAAAGCTCCTCTTTTATATCTGACAACAATCGCCCTGCAATTAAGGACTCAGCCATATCAGCAAGGCAACAGGTTGCATGAGGTTGTCCAACTTTTTTTGCAGCAAGCGCTTGTTTTTCCAATAAATGGGGCGCACAACAAGCGTGCATTAAAAGAGAAAAAAGCTTTTGTGCATTTAAATCTTTTTCTGATACAATTTGCGCACCACCTACACGAGCAAGCAGAGCTGCATTGGCAGCCTGATCATGATCTAAAGCATGGGGATAGGGAACAAGCAAAGCAGGTCTACCAATCACCGCTATCTCACAAACGGACGAAGCCCCAGCGCGCGACAAAATAAAATGAGCATGTGCCATACGTTCAGCCATATCATCAAAGAAAGGAGCAACTTCTGCTTGTATGCCCATATCACGATAGATTTTGATCAACCTTCCTGCTTCACCGCGGACTTGCTGTACAATTCGTAAACGTTTACGGTTCTTATCATCAAATAAAGCAATAGCTTCTGGAACAATATGTGAAAAAGCAGAAGCCCCTTGGCTACCTCCAAAAATCAAAAAATTAAATGGCTTTTCTCCCTCTGAAGAATGATAAGGAATTTTAGCCGCCTTCAACACAGCCTCACGGACAGGATTCCCCGTCAAAAGTATTTTATGAGCATAAGCGCCTTTTGGCGACAACAAACCACCAGCGATTGCACGCACAAAAATTGCCAACACCCGATTGGCACGCCCCATAACAGCATTTTGTTCATGAATAAATGTTACACGCCTCGTTAAGGCCGCAATAAAAAGAGGAGGAAAGCTCGGATACCCCCCAAATCCTCCAACAAGAACAGGACGTAATTTATAAAACAACGCCAACGATTGCCCCATCCCCCTTAGCAAAGACCAAAACGTCTTTATCAGAGCAAAAGGATGGCGTCGTGTAAATGTTGCCGATAAAACGATATGAATATGCCCTTCATCAAAGCACCGAACAAAAGGTCGTGCTCTTTCATCTGTTATTAAATGAACATCATATCCACGCTGCCTTAATTCAACAGAAAGGGCTTCAGCAGGAAAAAGATGTCCACCTGTACCACCAGCCACCAAAACAATAACTTTTTTATCATTCATAAGGGGTATCCAAGACAGAAGAGGAAGAAAAAGCTGAAAGGCGCGCTTCTGGCCAACGACGTGTTAAACTGAGCAAAATTCCCATTGAAAACGCAATCGCCACCATCGAAGAACCACCATAAGAAATAAAAGGCAATGTCATGCCTTTTGGAGGAATTAAGTGAAGATTAACGGCCATATTAATCGCTGATTGAAAGCCAATCATCATTGCTATGCCAGTAATACCAAGACGTATAAAGGAATCACGTGTATTCATGGCTATATACAATGAACGCATAACGATAAAGCCAAAAAGCATCATAATTAATAAACAAAGAATAATACCATATTCTTCAGCAGCAACGGAAAATACAAAATCTGTATGGCTATCAGGAATGATACGTTTTACTGTTCCCTCCCCAGGTCCTTGCCCAAACCAACCACCATTCAAAATAGCCTCACGTCCTACATCCACTTGAAACGTATCCCCTTCACCTGTCAAAAAACCATTAATACGCTCGCGCACATGATGTAGAAAAAGATAAGCTAAAATAATTCCTACAACGCCTAAAATGAGAAAGAGAAAAATAATGGTAAGAGGTACACCAGCAATAAAAAATAGCCCCCCCCATGTTGCACTTATTAAAACTGTTTGTCCAATATCAGGCTGCAAAACCAGAAGCACACAACAAATGGCATAAAGTAGAATCGCTAACGTATAACCCAGAATTCCCCTCCTGCGTATCTGTTCTGAAAAAAGCCAAGCGGACATAACCACAAAAGCTGGCTTCATAAACTCTGAAGCCTGTACAGAAAAACCAAATAGTAGAATCCACCTCCGTGCTCCCTTTAATTCTGGACCCCAAAATAAGGTTGCAACCATAAGAGCAAGCGTTACAATGAGCAAAAGAGCACATAAACGACGAATATTAGAAAGCGAAAAAAAGGAAATGGTAACCATCGTAAAAAATGCTGAAATGCTAAAAATGATATGCCACCGAACAAAATAAAAACTATCAGCAATTCCGATTTTTTTTGCAATAATAGGGCTGGCAGCAAAAGACAGCATAATGCCAATTCCCATTAAAATTAAACAAGCTGCAAAGATAGAGCGATCAATCGTCCACCACCAATTAGCAATTGGATCTCTATCTGCACGCGTCACCATGATATCCACCTTATCCATTTTATAAATATCTCAAAGTGATATGGTTCCCCAGCCTATTTAACAAACACTTTAAAAACTAAATTACACAAAAAAAGATTCTGGAGTCTTAACGCAAAAATATTTTTTTATAACTGATGCTTTTTTATTGTAACTGCATCACAAAAGAGACAAATGCTTCGCCTCGCATTTCATAATTTTTAAATTGATCATAACTTGCACAAGCAGGTGACAAAAGAACCGTCACCTCTTTTGCTTGAAAACCCATTGCGTCAACAGCTGCTTCACGCACTGCATTTTTCAAAGTTAAGCTCATAGAAAAGGGAAAAGCAGATCCAATAGTGCGAGCAAATTCTTCCGCCGCGCTCCCAATCAAATAGGCTTTACGAATTTTAGGAAAAAATTCTCTAAGAGACTCTATCCCTCCCTTTTTTGCCTGTCCCCCAACAATCCAAAAAATATCATTAAAGGTGGAAAGCGCAGGAGCTGTTGCATCTGCATTAGTCGCCTTGCTGTCATTGATAAACAAAACCGCCCCCATTTTACGCACCTGCTGCATACGATGATCCAACCCTTTATAACTTGCTAAATGCTTGTTCATAGAAGGATCGGTTATTTTTAAAGCCTGCAACGTTGCCAATGCCATAAGGGCATTTTGCGCATTATGACTCCCACGTAACACTGCCATAGGAGCAAGATCTGCAAGCATATGGCGCTGTCCTTGACGAACAGAAAAGAGCTTGGTCCCATCTGCATAAAAACCATTTTCAACAAAATGATTCTTGGAAACTGCCTCAATTTGCTTCCCCTCATGAAGTAACTGTTGATATAAAACCCGACAAGCTGCATCATCAACTGAAATGAAAGCCTGAGAAGCCTGAGCAATTAGATGCCTTTTGGTTTGCACATAACAGGTAAAACTTCCATGTCGATCAATATGATCAGGTGTTAAATTCAATAAAAGTCCAATGGTCGGCTGAAGAGAGGGAGTAAGATCAATTTGAAAAGATGAACATTCAATCACATAAATACGTTTTTTTACAAAGGGCTTAAGGGTCAATATTGCCTTTCCGATATTTCCACCCATCTGCACATCATAGCCCATTTTTTCCAACAAATGCGCAAGTAAAGCCGTTGTGGTTGACTTGCCATTCGTCCCCGTAATCGCAATGAAAGGAACATCTTGGTCACAAAAACCATAATGCTGTAAAAAATGCTGGCGCGCACGAACAAATAATTCAATATCACCGATAATTTTTATATTTTTTTTTCGTGCTTTTTCAACAACCCAATGGGGTTGAGGATAATTTAAAGGAACTCCAGGAGCTACAATCAATGCAACAAATTCTGACCAATCTTCATAACGGAGATCTCGTGTTGGAATATTGTGCCGAAAAGCCATTTGCACGCTTGAAGGACTATCATCCCACGCCACCACTTCTGCACCACCGCACATCAATGCTTGTGCCGTTGCTAGTCCAGACTGTCCCAACCCAAACAGAGCAACTTTTTGACCTTTATAACACGTAACAGAAATCACATTCTCACCGCAATTTAAGTGTTGAAAGACCTATGAGAGCGAGAACAATCGAAATAATCCAAAAGCGTATCACGACTTGGCTTTCAGTCCAGCCTTTTTTCTCAAAATGATGATGTATCGGTGCCATAAGAAACACGCGTTTTCTTGTTAATTTGAAATAACTAACCTGAATAACGACCGAAAAAGCTTCCACAACAAAAAGCCCACCAATAAGAACCAAAACAATTTCGTGTTTCGTAGCAACCGCAACAGTCCCTAAGAGCCCTCCAAGAGCCAATGAACCAGTATCTCCCATAAAAATAGCTGCAGGTGGTGCATTAAACCATAAAAAACCAAGCCCTGCCCCAACAACAGCTCCCAATAAAATAGCCAATTCACCTGTTCCCGATACATAATGGATTTGGAGATAATCAGCAAAATTCATATTACCAGAAAGATAAGCAATCAGAGCAAAAGATAAAGCTGCAACCATCACAGGAACAATAGCAAGCCCATCGAGTCCATCCGTTAAATTAACCGCATTACCCGTCGCAACAATGACGAAAGCAGAAAAAGGAATAAAAAACCAGCCCAAATTGATAAGATAATCTTTAAAAAAAGGCAAAGCTAATCCAGATGAACCAATTTTCAAGATGGCAAAAGCCGCAATTGCCGCAACACAAAACTCCAAGCTTAATCGTGCTTTCCCAGAAAATCCTTTGTCTGTTTGTTTTGCGACCTTAAGATAATCATCATAAAATCCAATTCCCCCAAAAGAAAGCATAACCAATAGCGATACCCAAAAGTAAATATTCGATAAATTACCCCATAAAAATGCCGATACCACAATGCCGATTAAAATCATCAATCCACCCATTGTAGGTGTTCCAGCCTTTTTAAAATGTGTTCGAGGACCATCAGCACGAATCGGTTGCCCCTTACCCTGCCGCAATTTAAGAGAAGCAATGATGCTAGGTCCAAACAAAAAGACGATAAGCCCCGAAGTAAGCATAGCCGCTATCGTGCGAAAAGTAATATAACGAAATACATTCACACCTGGAAGCCAATCACTAAACGAAGAAAAAAACAACATCATTGTACAAAAAAACCTCTTAAAACTATGAAGAAACCGCTTTATAGCGATCAAGCAATGCAGTCACAATATTTGATGAACAAAGGCTATTGGATGATTTAACCATCAGCAGATCCCCAGAAGAAATTTCTGCTAAAAGAAGCGGTAAAATTTTCTCAATATTTTCAGTATAATGAACCTTAACACCAGAAGACAAATCACTGACTAAAGATTTCATCGCCTCACCAAATAGAAAAACCGGATTAGCACCAGAAAGACGTATTGGTTTTATTAAATCACGATGAAGCTTTTCACTATACTCCCCTAACTCTAGCATATCTCCTAAAATAGCAATTCGCCGCCCCCCTTTCCCTACAGGTCCTGTAGCAAGAAGCTCAAGTGCAGCACGCATAGAAGCAGGATTTGCATTATAGCTTTCATCAATGAGATAAAATTCACCCCCATTTGATAAAGACAGTCGATAACGAACACCTCGCCCCTTTTGAGAAGAAAAATAGCGAAAAGAAAGAAAAACAGGCTCTAACTCAACCTCCATAGCATCACAAGCAGCAATAACCCCTAAACTATTTTGCGCAATATGGCGTCCGGGAGCACCAATTTGAACCTCCCTATCCCTCCCCCCAATACGCACAATCATAGAAGTACTATCAGTTAGAAGACGTATATCTTCCGCTTGATAATCAGCATCTTTAGTCTCACCAAAGCTTAAGATCTTCTTTACACTGCATTTCTTTGCTTTTTGAACGAGATAAGAAAAAAAATCACTATCCGCATTTAAAATGGCAATTCCTTTTTCATCTAATCCTTCAAAAATTTCAGCTTTTGCCTTTGCTATTTCTTCAAGATCTTTGAAAAAACCCATATGTCCTGCACAAATATGCGTAATGAGAGCAACATGCGGACAAACCAGTTTGACCAGAGGGCGAATTTCATCTCTATGATTCATGCCAATTTCAAAGATACCATAATCACTCTCCACAGGCATCCGCGCTAAAGTGAGTGGAACCCCCCAGCAATTGTTTAAAGAAGCGAGATTCGCATGAACATTCCCAGCCGTTGCAAGTGCTTGTTTCAAAGCTTCTTTTGTCGTTGTTTTTCCCACCGATCCTGTTATCGCGATAATCTTAGCTCTTGAACGTTTGCGTGCAGCTTGTGCAAGTTGTTCTAAAGCTTTCAAAACATCAGGAACGACAATGAGTGGAGCCGATATCTTTTTCATATCCCTCAAACGGTGTTCCGCAACGATAAGAACGCCTGCACCTCGTTCATAAGCTTGCGCAGCAAAATCATGACCATCAAGATGATGCCCTTTAATGCAGAAAAAAACATCACCTTCCGCAAGAGTACGGCTATCAATGGAAACCCCAGAAAAAGTTTCTGGCAGGCTTCCCATTACAACACCATTAACTGCAGCAACAAGTGCTTGCTTATCCCATAAAGCTGTCATTTCTTTCGGTCCTCTAAAGCTTCTATCGCTTTCAGACGATCTGAAAAAGGATAAGTTGTCTGCCCTATAATTTGGCCATCCTCATGACCTTTTCCAGCAATGATTAATGTATCACCAACTTTCAAAAGCTCCACCGCGTAAGAAATAGCCTCACCACGATCTGCTATCTCTATTGCTGTTGGCACCGCCTGTAAAATATCCTTGCGTATTTTTTCTGGCATTTCTGTGCGAGGATTATCATCCGTTACAATAACAATGTCCGCTTTATCCGCGGCAATTTTTCCCATCAAAGGTCTTTTCCCTTGATCACGATCTCCTCCACAACCAAAAACAACAATCAAGCGCCCTTGCGTAAAGGGACGAACAGAAAGCAAAACCTGCTCCAAAGCTTCTGGTTTATGAGCATAATCAATATAAACAAGGGCATTATTTTCTGTCTTTCCCACAAACTCTAACCGCCCAGGTGCCCCCTGCAAAGTTTCAAGCGCAGAAAAAACCTTACGAGGTGAAGTACCCGTTGCAATTGCTAACCCCGCTGCCATAAGCGCATTGGCTACCTGAAAATCTCCAGCTAAAGGCAAATCAAATGTATAAATATTATTTTCCACACGACACTCAATACACTGTTTTGAGCGTTGATGTTCGACACGATTAATCGTGATAAATTGCCCCTTACGACCAATTGTCAAAACACGGCGGCGCGCTTGTGTAACAACATCAATAACCTTTTGTGAATAAACATCATCAGCAAAAATCAAAGCAGGAGCAGATACAGGCAAAAGTGTATCAAACAACCTCATTTTAGCCCGCAAATAATCCTCTACCCCCGTGTGATAATCCATGTGATCTCGCCCTAAATTAGTAAAGGCACCAGCCGTTAAACGGACTCCATCAAGTCGTCCTTGATCAAGCCCATGCGAAGAAGCTTCAAGAGCTGCATGAGTCACACCTTCATGAGAAATTTCATAAAGAAGACGGTGCAAGACGACCGGATCAGGTGTTGTGAGAGAACCATAAACATTCCGTTTAGGAGAAACAACACCAACCGTTCCTATACTCGCAGCACAAAATCCAGCATAAGTCCAAATTTGCCGAAGAAAAGAGACAACAGATGTTTTACCACTTGTACCAGTCACAGCAACGACCGTTTCAGGCTGAGAACCGTAAAAACGTGCAGCTGCCAACGCTAAACTATGACGAACATTAGAAACACGTAAAATGGGAACAGATAAATCCTCAAGAACAGCATGACAGTCTGTAACGATTGCTCGTGCGCCACGCTTTATTGCATCATCTATATAGTGTCTTCCATCACTTTTTTTCCCTTGAACAGCGACAAAAACATAGCCCGGCAAAACTTGCCGAGAATCCACACTTATTCCTGTTATTTCTATTGAAGAAAGACTTTCATCTTCAACACATTCTGTAAAAACTGTTCCCAACAACATGATAACGCACCTTTATATTCATTTTACCGTTGTTTAACGAAACTTGAATTGCTCTTTTTACTTAAAAGAAGCTCATATTCTTTTTTAAAATCGGGTTTTACACCAAGAAAACTAGCTGTGCGACGAACAATATTAGCAAGCATTGGTCCAGCATTCATTCCCGCTGTTGCTGAACGCTGTCCCTCCTCTGGCTTTGGTTCATCGATAATTGTTAAAACAACATAAACAGGATCTTCAATAGGAAAAGCAGCAAGAAAACTATTGAAATTTTTTGTTTTAGAATATTTTCCATTTTCAACTTTTTCAGCTGTTCCTGTCTTACCACCTACACGATAGCCTTCTACTTTTGCATTACGTCCAGAACCAATATCACTATTTAATTGATAAAGGTAACGCATATTTTGACTTGTTTTAGCCTGCAAAACCCGTTTTGCATGGTGCAGAGTTTGTTCTTTTGTCCGTTTTAAAAATGTCGGAGCAATTAACCAACCACCATTCATTAAAGCAGCAGCCCCGACAGCTGTTTGCAAGGGTGTTGTTGCCATACCATGCCCAAAAGAAATCGTCATAGAATGTATATCCTTCCAATGATGTGGCACAATAGGGTGGGCAACTTCAGGCAACTCTATTGTGAGACGATCCAGTAATCCAAGTTTTTGTAAAAAACCACGATGTTTATCAATCCCTATCGCCAATGCCTCTTTAGCAGAACCAATATTAGAAGAATAAATAAAAACCTCCCATAACGTTAAGGGTCGATTTTTTCCATGAAAATCATGAATAGTATACCCACTACTTGCTTTTATTGGCTTTGAAGCATCAATAATACTGTTTAAATGAAAAATATTGGAATCAAGTGCCATGGCGGTCGTAAAACTTTTAATAATTGATCCCATTTCAAAAGCTCCTGCCGTCATCCGATTGAGACGATCACTTTTTAAAGCTTCGATAGGATTTCCAGGATCAAAATCTGGTAGTGATGCCAAAGCCAAAACTTCCCCCGTATGTATATTTAAAATAACAGCTCCTGCAGCAATTGCCTTATAACGCTTCATAGCCTGAATAAGTTCATCATGAACAATTGCCTGAACACGCACATCAATCGAAAGCTGAACTTGTTTTAATGATTCTTCCATGGCAAGACCAGCGGCACGCAAAGCACTCAACCCCGCATCATCAATATATTTTTCCATACCTGCAATGCCCTGATTATCAACATTCACCATACCGAGAATATGGGAAGTTACAGGTCCATCAGGATAAAAGCGACGAATTTCAGTCCGAAAACCAATTCCTGGTATACCAAGAGCCATAATTTGCGTCTTCTGCATTGGTGTTAACCCCCGCTGTATCCAAGAAAAACTAGATTTTCTTTTTAAGCGCTTATAGGTTTCCTGCCAATTAAGATCAGGCAAAACTGTTGAGAGCAATTCAATTGTTTCATCCACATCAATAATACGTCGTGGCTCAGCAAAAAGTGAATAAGTTTTAATATCTGTTGCCAATAAACGACCATTACGATCAACAATATCAGGCCGTGCCATCAATTGAAGAACTCCTGGCCCCTTTGCTTCTTCAATCTGTCCGCCTTCCAACCCATAAGAAATAAGGCAAGCCCCCATGATGCCATATAAAATTAAAAAGCAGAACAACGAAAAAAGCAAACGTGGACGACTAGAATAGGGACGACGAACAGAAACATTATGATTATTCAACGAGTTCTTTAAGCGCTTTTTCTTCTGTGAGAATAAAAAAGTCGATTTCATTACTGCGCGCCTTTTTGGACAACACTATTGATCTGAGAAGCCCGATTATTTGTCAAAATATCCTGATTATCTTCCAAGATATTTTGTTTAATCACTTCTTCAATTTGATCATGTATCCGTACCGGAATGTCTTTAAACTCCACGATTTGACGCGGCTGTATAACCTCTAACCCAAGTTCTTTCTGATAACGTTTCGCAAGTTTTTGCATGCGTGAAGGCCTTATCATCACAGCCCACTCAGCATGAAGCAAACTTACCGTATTTTTTGCTGCAGCAATTTCATGCTCAAGATGAAGAACTTCGTTCATTCGTTTTTGAACATCATATTTTACCTTATAAGTAAGTCCTGCCATACAAATCATAATCAACACTAAAATCATATCAAATGTACGAAAAACTGTCATTTTTTACTGCCTTCAAAACTGGCAATCTCTGCTAAACCAAATAATTTCATATCTGCTGCAAGAGCCTCTGCTTCAGTCCGTACACCAATACGCAACCTCGCAGAACGTGAACGAGGATTTTTCTGTAACTCCTCTTTAGTTGCCGTGATCCCACCTCTAAACAAAGGGAAAAATGTTGCTGGAGCAGCCTTTATTTCAGGAAGATAGCGTGATCTCATACACTCTCTAGAACGAGCCGAAAAAAATCTTTTGACCATACGATCTTCAATAGAATGAAAACTGACAACCCCCAAACGGCCTCCAGCTTTTAAAACGCGTTCAGCAGCAAATAAACCACATGCCAATTCACCAATTTCATCATTAACATAGATACGAAGAGCCTGAAATACACGTGTTGCCGGATGAATGCGATCTCCCGGCTTACGTCCTATCAACGCTTCGATAGCATACGCCAAATCACCTGTACGCAAAAAAGGCTGTACAACACGACGCTTTTCAATCATCCGTGCAATTCGTCCCGCATAACGCTCTTCCCCTAATATCTTAAAAATACGTGCCAAATCCCTTGCTTTTAAATGATTGACAACATCGCTTGCTGTAAAACCAGTCTGAGCCATTCGCATATCCAATGGACCATCTTTTTGAAAAGAAAAACCTCTTTCTGCTTCATCAAGCTGCATTGAAGAGACACCAATATCCAAAATAACTGCATCCACCTTCTCTTCAACGACACGATCGAGCTGTGAAAACGCCATATGGACCAAACGAAGGCGTGGAAAAAATTCTTCAACAAGCGATTGTCCCGCACTGATAGCATGAGGATCACGATCAAGAGCGATCACCTGTGCCCCTGCCTTTAACAAAGCGCGCGTGTAACCACCAGCACCAAAGGTGCCATCAATCACTTTTGCTCCAACCAATGGCATAAGCCCAGCCAAAACTGGCTGCAACAACACTGGAATATGGCGTTCAGCTCTTTGATCCTGCTTTATCAAAATAATCCGTCTTGAAGTTATGCTGTCTTAAATCAACAGCTCTCTCATGGCAACTGATCTTAGAATAACCTGGTCTTCAACTTTCACATTAATCACAATGAACGAAAAAACTAAAGTTATCCCAAAACAGATCCTAACGCATTATACTTAAAGAAATGTTATAATTTTTTTTAACACCCTTTGCTCAAGTGTCCATTTCAAACACATAGACTCCATAAAAGACCATATATAATTGATCTTATAAAATATCGCCTATCATCATGAAATATCAGTCGGCCTATAAGCCGGGTTCTGTAGAGTAAAGCTTACACTTTACATGGCAACCATTCATCTGGGACGGATGTTACCATCCGCCTCGTGCAACCTACCCGAATGACTCGCCCGGAAATCGGCTGCAAATTAAATTTTGCACGTCATTTCTATTTGGTCTTGCTCCCGGTGGGGTTTACCTTGCCACATTCATTACTGAATGCGCGGTGGGCTCTTACTCCACCCTTTCACCCTTACCTATAAAAATAGGCGGTTTACTTTCTGTGGCACTTTCCCTAGGGTCACCCCTGCCGGGTGTTACCCGGCACCGTCTTTCCATGGAGCCCGGACTTTCCTCACCTGCCGTATTTCAGTATCAGACAAGCGCGGCTGCCCAGCCGACTGACATACTGATTTATAAAACATTTTCTGCTCCGTGAAAATAGCATCTTAAAATATTTTATGACAAACCTCTCTCAACAGATGTTTTTATTTTAATGAAGCCAGATAAGTCTTTACTTTTGCGCAATATTTCGCTGAAATAGAATTCATTTTTTTTGCAGCATGGCCTGCATTATATTTAAGGATTGTACCACATGTACTTCCACCACTGAGTTTATAGGCCCGTGCCAAATAACGCATACCATATTCAAGATTGGTCGCAGGATCATACAAATCCTGTACAGAACCACTAAAGCCCAACCCTCGTGCCGTAGAGGGTTTAATTTGCATCAAACCTATTTCGCCAGCAGCCCCCTTTATACCTGCCTTATAATTACTTTCAACTTTTACAACAGCATGTGCTAAATTAACGGGAACATTATATTTATTCGCAAATTTCTGAATAAGAAACTCATAAGGACGATCAGGAATCTTAGAAGCAACAATCACTGAGGATTCTCCTGATTCCGCAACATTTAAGACACTATGAGTCCAACTTACATCAAATACAAAAAATACAGCACACGCTGTATTTAACAAGATTTTCAAAAATTGCATTTTCTTTCTCTTCACTCAAACATTCTCGAATTCTAGCCGCAAGTAATTTGCAAATGTATTATACAAAAAAGAAAGCAAAATAACGTCTTTAAAAAGGAAATAGTAAGACAATTTCAAGCTAAAATTATAAAATAAAAGAATATCTCTTTATGCAAAAATCATAGATTGCTCTATATCATAAAATAAAGAAAATAAAGAGACTATAATTAATCTTATAGCGTATTAAATAAAATGATATAATCTATAAATTGCGGCTATCGCTATTCTATAAATCAATTTTTATATTAGAAAAATCGCATCTTAAATAGATGTAACATTTTTTACATAAGATTATTAATTTTTTTATTGAGATCAATCCCTCAAAGCAAGAGAGACAAGAATATCTTTTTACCGAAGATCCTCAATATCAAAAAAGTTTCACAAAAAATATAAACTGTTATCAATACTTCTCTCTGGTTAATAAACACCCACAGCACTCTTTATGTCCGATAAAACCCCAACAAATCATAAAACAAATCCCCGCTCCCATCATTGCGCATAAAAAATTCATAAATATACTAAAACCATCATACTCTTTACCAATTCAAAATATTGCAACAGACTTTTAGCTCTCAAGATGCCTCAAAGAAGCTTTTTACTTCTTTTTTTGAAAGAGCTTTTATCCACACAAGCCTCTCACTTGTAGTGCACAAGAAAGTGATTTTGATTTTTTCACCATGAATAAATTTAAAACGAGAGAATTTTGCAATTCTTAAGATTCTCACTTAATATGAAAATGACAAATTACCATTATAAAACAATATGCTAAAAAAGCTATATCCGTCTTTATCTCTACAACAAAGCTTAACAATTACTTTTGTCTGTTTTTTTGAAAAATGTTAGGAAACTCAATACCCCCAAAGCCTTTTAAATAAAAATAAACCCTCATCTTCATTCAAATATTTTTTTCTTTGTCACAGACTACCATCTTATCAGCCTTGCACTTCATTTTCAGAAATCATACAAGTGGATAAATATCCTAAAATCCGTAGAACAAAGAAAGCTTAAATCCTTTAAAAAATTTTTATTTTCTCATATCAAATAAAAAAATAACCGGCATATAAAACACGGTTAACGTGTTTTTTTATAGTCAATACTGCTTTTGTCATTGTAGCGATTGATAATGCAATTAACTTGGACCAATACCCTTGATAGACTTTCTATCACTCCTGTAATGATTGCAACATTACCCTTATACTCCAATTGCTTACCTTTTGAGAGATAAATTTTGTTAATACCTTACAAATTAATTATCTCCTCGCACTTTTCAAGACTTCACGAAAAGCTCTTGCTCCTTAAAATAAAACCCAAAAGCGCGATTAAAAAAATAGCTAAAAATAAGCATTAGCAATGGAAGGACGAGAAATCGCTTTTGAAAGAGCCATAGCAACAGTTTCACCAGATTTGTGAGCCTGCTCACGACTCTGACCACTTTTAAAAGCAAGCGCAATTACATCACGACGCAGCTGCGCAATAAACACCTCTTGCTGTTGAGGACTCATCTTAGAAAGATGCTTGATAATATCTGGAAAAGATACAGACAATCTCTCTAACAACTCCTCCTCTGTTACATCAAGCTTCTGAGAAGAAAAAGAAGAGCGACCGGAAAAAAACTGATAAACAGCACTACTTTGAGAAGCAAAAAAGACAGCGCCAAAAATAAAAAATACAAATAAAATAAAAACAATACGACGCGAAAAAGATTCCATTATCTCTTACCTAAAGATCATAGAACACAAACATAGATTCCTTTTATGATTCTCCTTATAGCATTCAACGATGCTTCAATAAAGAAAAATCAAATTATTGAAAATGAATACGCTAACACTATCCGCCCAACAAAAACTGCCCCTCTATGTATTTAGGTAGTATAGGCGAAACAATAACAGATCTTACACTTCCCCCTAATAACACGCTACAACATCCCCCAAAACAATTATAAAAGCCTGACTGAGGAAATCCTCAGTCAGGCCAGACAATCTAGGGGATCCACGCGGGGGGGGGGAGGAGGTTCCCCGATCGTCCTCTCACATCAACCACTAAGATAGCCGATGCAATATTCTTGCTATGGAATAAAATTCTTTAAACAACAAGAAATTCTTATCATCTTCTACGCAAAAAAACATAAAAGAGTTATAAATTGTTTAAAAATGTTTAAATTTAGGCAAAAAAAGTTTAAAATGACCCAATTTGAAGCAATTTTATTTCAAGAAGCATCAATTGGAATCTACGATCATTATAACTTTTAAATAGTTTCTTTCATAACTCTGATAATCATAATCAAAAAAAACCGTAATTTCTACGTATCCACCCTATAAAAATCAAACTATATAAAAGTAGAATCACTTTTCCAACAGCAATCACCACAAAAATAAAAATGTAGATTTTTAAAATCTTATCTATCTTCATAAAAAATTCTGTAAATGATTATTAAAATATTGTCGCATCTCTCATGTAACAATCAATGAAGAATTTAAACAGCTTAATTTTATGAAAAAATGAGAACTCTGAAGGTATTTGTTTCGAATCACGTCCTATAATCATTCCAAATAACGATAAACTATTTTACAATAACCAACAGGCTCTAACGCATTTTAACATAACAAACCGAGATCAATGCAGACCGTTTCTCTTAATCTCTATCATTTAAATGATCCCGTAAAATAATACACACAGTAGTTTCTATGCTCAAAAATTGTTATAGTCTGTTCTTCTAACGTAAATAATGCATTGATTTACAATCATAACTCATCATTTTACAACTTACATGAGAGATCTCAAGAACGTGAGATTCCCTTATTTTAAACCTTCGTCTATTGAATCAATGAATAGCCATACTACGGCACATCACAAACAAGAAAAAGCATATGGATAAAAAACATAAAACGATGATGCCCTATCAATTTTACGCTATACTAACGGGCTGCATCATAAAATGAGCAGTAAGCATAAAAAGAAAAAATCACTTTTGGCAAGAAAAATGGACTTATTTAATAACCTTTTTAATAACCTTCATACTTCTCATGATAAAGAGATACGAAACTTTAGTGTAATATCACGCTTTTCTTTTCTACTTTCAGCCACGGACTATCCATAGATTATCGTCAATCTTATTTTTATGAATATAATGAAAAACACATAGACAAACGCCATATATGAATGCTTGTAAGAAGAAATAAACGTAAAGTCAGATACGCTATTATAACCATTGTTGTACAAAATGTTTTTAAAATTCAGAATATCACTTCAATCCATTACTAATTTATGAGTAATTTTATGGCGTCATCTACCAAGCTTTTACGTTTGCTATTACTTGTAAATCAACACCTGCTCCTAACATGGCAATATGCTTGAGATAAAGACTAGAGCAAATGAGAACCATGTAAACAGTCCCAGCTTTTATATGCCCAATTAGAGTAAAAATATTTACGTCTGTTTGAGTAATCTTAAAAAAGCCATCATTTATTTTGAACGAAACATAAAAGCCCAAAGATAAAAACCTATTGCCATCTTTACCATCCCTTTCATTTGCCTTTACGACTTTCAAACACGCTCATAACGCTGTGTTTTAAATAATGAAAATCATGCATTGTCTTACCCTTTTACCCCTTCGTCTTTTTAGAGCATCTTTTTGCACCCCTCACTAAAAATTCCAAGGTACTTCTTATCTAAGCACCTGTTTAAAGAAACATCGTAAGATCTATTGGGTACCACCATTTTTGACATTTATGAAGGTATGAGCCATCACTATATTATATTGTGCGCTATTACATCATATCGCCGCCGCTCTCATATTTAGAAATATGTATTTCCTTTTACAAACGGTATTATTTAGATAAATATCTTCTCTTGTAACAAACAAACAGACTCTTTTGGATTCTGAAACAGGAAATTTGAAATGAAAAAATATTCCTATATTCGAGCCTCTCATTGAAATCTAAAAAATCAATATATTGGCTAATAAAACAAATATGATATCAAGACACCTTAAATAACGATCCTCATAGGTTTAACTCTATAGAAGATGCTTTCATTACACAGTACACAGCCACCAAGCCCCTGTAAAACACCAATACTCTCATATAAAAACATAATACAAATGTAAAAAACAATAGATTATCAATGATTGAATAAAGTTTTATCTCTACGCTATTCCTTAAGAAAAATCAGAGAATAAAGCAGGTCAACAAACGCGATTTATGCAAAATTGACTTGTTTATCTTTGATATCGTCAACTAATAAACGCGGATCACGAGCAAGCCAAAGCGTAACCATACCTTTCTCACTGTTTTCATTTTGTATAGGAGTAAGACAAACCGTTTGTTCTAGAACAAGTCTCGTATTTTTAAGCCATTGTTCTATTTGTAAAGCCGAAAATCCAAGACGCATATGCACTTGATCAGAATATGAAGACTCAATTTCATGATAAACAAAATCCACAATCAATAAACGGCCATGAGGACGCAAAACACTTGATATCTCATGAAGGAATATTTCAGGGTTTTCAAAAAAATGTAAAACCCAATGAAGAATAACTAAATCAAAAGTTGTATCTCCAACAGACAAGTGAAAAACATTGCTATCAAGCACGACTTGAACCCCATGCGTATAAAGATTAGAAAACAATTTTAAGATAGAGTCTTCACCTCTTCCAATATTCAGCATCGTCTGAAATGGTTTATCGCCAATGATTTCAAGTAAAGCGTTTTCTACACCATGATCTGCCATATAAGATGACCGTAATACATCCCGTTGCAACGCATTTTGTAAGAAATACTTCTTCCTCGTTTTTTGACGCTGCTTTTTAACATCCTTCAAACGTTCTAAATCATGCGCTAACAACACATCATTCTTTGGCAAAGCCGAAAGAACACCCATCACAATGTCTTCACCCCAAAAATCATGACAAAGCTTAAAATAAAGGCTATCCCCCTTCTGATAACGCTCAATCAATCGTGCTTCGTACAATAAACGTAAATATCGTGATATACATGCTTGCGACTGATCAAGAATAAAAATAAAATCAGGGATTGTTAAATCTTCATGATGTAAGAGCCTAAGAACACGTAAATGGCTTACTTCTGCGACCGCTTTCAGCAGCTCAACCATTGCATCTAAACTTGCACTTTTTTTCATAATTATCCCCTCAACATTCCTATAAACATTTGTTTATAGGAAAAAAATTCAAGTATACAACGCATATTCTCATCTATTTTGTGCTCTCTATTTTATCATACTATGAAAAAAATAGGCTAATGTAAAAAACGAACAAATCTTATCCATCTGCTTCTCATTATAATATTCATGATAAATCAATCCAAATCATTCTCTTACAGCTCATAAACAGAGAGGACATATAGATAAAAATATCTTTTATGCCCACCTCAAAACAAAAACTGTATACCATTGAGAAAAAATAAATAACATGATGATGCCAGCTTGCATTTTTATTAAGTAAAGATGGTAATGCTCAATGACCAGAGCATTTGTAGAAGTAGTGCTATACTCTTCATCTCCTCCTTTTCATTGCAATTTTACAAGAAATAACCGGTTATATATCATGATTAGAACAACCCTATTTAGGCTATAATTTCATAAAGTGTCTCTTACTCTTTTCAATGAATAAAAACTCCCACAGAGTACACACACTCTTTATTTATGAAATAACAAACGCAATAAAATACACTATTATTCCAACAAAGTTGAGATAAGATAAAAAATTCTAGCGTGTAAGAGGTTTATAATTTGCATGCTTAGGATTAAGAGATTCCGCCCCAAGACGACGAACTTTATCAGCCTCATATTCAGCAAAATTACCTTCAAACCATTCTACATGACCATCACCTTCAAAGGCTAAAATATGTGTTGCCAATCGATCAAGAAACATACGATCATGCGATATGATAACTGCACAACCAGCGAAATTTTCCAATGCATCTTCCAATGCACCCAATGTTTCAGTATCAAGATCATTTGTCGGTTCATCAAGAAGAAGCACATTCCCCCCCTCTTTTAGAAGTTTCGCCAAATGTACGCGATTGCGCTGCCCTCCTGATAAATTTGCCACCTTCTGCTGCTGATCTGCCCCCTTGAAATTAAAAGCCCCGCAATAAGCGCGGCTATTCATCTCATATTTGCCTAATTTAATAATGTCATTTCCACCAGAAATTTCCTCCCAAACAGTTTTATCCCCCACCAAGGAATCGCGACTCTGATCCACATAACTCATGTGAACTGTTTCACCGATACGTATCTGACCTGAATCGGGCTTTTCCTGTCCCGTCAACATTTTAAACAAGGTCGACTTTCCCATACCATTGGCCCCAATAACGCCGACAATGCCACCAGCAGGAAGTTTAAAAGAAAGAGAATCAATCAATACACGTTCACCATAAGCTTTAGAGAGATTATCAACCTCAATAACAACCTGTCCTAATCTTTCTCCAATAGGAATAATGATTTGCGCCTCTCCAGGACGGCGCTCACGTGCTGCTTGAACCAACTCATCATAAGCCTTAATCCGAGCTTTTGACTTTGCTTGTCGCCCTTTTGGACTAGAAGCGATCCATTCTTGCTCACGTGATAAAGCACGTTGACGCGCTGCCTCTTCACGGCCTTCCTGAGCCAAACGCTTGGCTTTAGCCCCCAAATAAGCAGAATAGTTCCCCTCATAAGGAATACCTCTACCGCGATCTAATTCTAAAATCCAACCCGTTACATTGTCGAGAAAATAACGATCATGGGTTATCAAAAGCACAGCCCCAGGATATTCACGTAGATGCCTCTCAAGCCAAGCCGTCGTTTCAGCATCTAAATGGTTTGTCGGTTCATCCAAAAGTAATAAATCAGGTTTTGACAAAAGCAATTTACAAAGTGCAACACGCCGCTTCTCACCACCCGAAAGTTTTGTTACATCCCCATCGGCTGGCGGACAGCCAAGAGCAGCCATAGCCATTTCCACTTGACTTTCTAAATCCCAAAGATTCTGACTGTCAATAATGTCCTGAAGCTGTGCACTTTCATCAGCCGTTTCCTCGCTATAATTCATCATCAATTCGTTATAACGCTCAAGAACTTCCTGTTTATCTGCAACACCTTCCATCACATTACCACGCACATCTTTGCTCGCATCAAGCAAAGGTTCTTGTGGTAGATAACCACAGCGAGCTCCTTCAGAAATCCATGCTTCTCCCGTATATTCCTTATCTAGCCCAGCCATAATACGTAAAATAGTTGACTTCCCTGCACCATTCGGCCCTAAAATACCGATCTTCGCATCTGGATAAAAAGACAAATGAATATTTTCTAGAACTTTTTTATTGCCGTAAGACTTGTTAAGCCCAGCCATATGATAGATAAATTGACGTGCCATAAATTTCTCTTTATATTATGCGATATTAAAGATTAGGATTTTGAAAAAACTGCTTTTGCTTTTTGAAACTGTACAGTAAATAGCACTTACGTCATATCAAAAGCTTTCGCTTTATATTGGTACATTTTTTCTAATCTCACAAGCCCCAGTATGGTCCTGAATGCAAAAAAACATCCCCCTAAAGAGCAAAAAGCAAATCTTTTTAGCTGTACCTGAAACCTGTTATCAAACATTGCCTCTCTTTTCCATACCAGATATAACATTGTATTTTTATCGTATTAAACCGACTTATCAATGTAATATGGTACCACAAAGAAAAGCAATTCTCTATGCGCCTTCTTTTCTCGCTTTATGGGCTTTATATTACGCAGTAAAAAATCCTTCTCTTTTTTCATCGATTTTTTGCTACGGAAAGCAATGGACTTCACCCCTTGCCTTGATATGGCTTAAATTACGTTTACAAAACGACCGCCGCCTTATGGGATCTGACGTTCCAAGTCCAATGATCATGAAAGCTTTGCATCAACACGTAGCAACAAATGAATACAGTGCACTTCCCATTGGTACGTGGTTACAATTCGTAAAAAACTATAAAACCAATTGTAAAAACTTATCCATTCCCCTCTTTTGGCTTGATAATTATAAAAATAATATCAATATCCAGCATATCATTTCAAAACTTCAAGACGACATATAGCTTTTTAAAAATACGATAAAAGCTCATCTCATATAGGAATATATTTATGGAAAAAAAAGCCTTAATCGTCATTGATGTTCAAAATGACTTCTTACTAGGTGGAGCACTTGCCGTACCACAAGGTGATGCTATTTTACCCGCCGTCAATAATCTCATAAATCATTTTGATCACATTATCTTAACCCAAGACTGGCATCCCAAAAACCATTGCAGCTTTGCTTCCTGCTATCCTGAAAAAAAGCCCTATGATACAGTCACTCTTGACTATGGTCCTCAAATACTTTGGCCTGATCATTGCATACGAGGAACACAAGGAGCAGAATTTCATCCATCTCTTAGAGTGGAAAAGGCACAACTTATCCTTAGAAAAGGCTATAATCAAAAAATGGATAGCTATTCTGCTTTTCTTGAAAATGATCAAAAAACACCAACAGGTTTACAAGTTTATCTTAAAGAACATGGTTTTACTAAGCTCATTATGTGTGGCTTAGCAACTGATTTTTGTGTCGGATTTTCTGCTCTTCACGCTATGCAATGCGGTTTTAAAGTTAGTGTTTCATTAAATGCCTGTGCTGGTATTGATGTAAACGGATCACTAAACACTATGCTTAAAACAATGAACGAAGCCGGTATAGAACTTTTAATGGTCTCTTAAAATATCCTTCTCTAATCTACCATTATAATACACTGATTTATAAAGGATAAATCATTTTGCACATATTTAAGTAAGAGTCCAGAATATCGTAAATTCTCTCATTTCAAACCTGTTTCAAAACCATTCTCTTACACGTTACAAAGAGAATCCAATGTATGAATAGAAATCATTCAAAAAAACAGCAAAAAGACCTCTTATGAACTATTAATGCAAAAGCTTGTCATAGTATTGAAAGCTGGTAAAAATTATAGCATCAGCTTTCTATCTTATATTTAGATCAAAAAGTATTCTAGAGATTGTATATTATACCCTTCATGGGTAGTATTATGCAATGAACTCAACTTTAAAAAATGCAAATAAGCAATAAAATAGTATTTTATTTTGCATAAAAGCCCTCTTTCTATTCAAAGATATGCGATAAACAAAAGTGTGAAAAAGGGAGAAATCTCCATTACTTAGATACAACATGTTTATCTAATTGACGATGCTTAAAACGAATCGAAGAATATAATGCCATTCCAATAATACAGACTCCCACAAGTCCTGTTAAAACTTCAGGAACCGATATAATCGTTTGCAGATACATAATCACTGCAAGAACTAGAATTGCATAAAAAGCACCATGCTCTAAATAACGATAATGCAATAATGTTCCTGATTCAACCAACATAATTGTCATAGAACGAACGTAAAATGCTCCGATACCAAGACCTATCGCAATAATAAAAAGGTTGTGTGAAAAGGCAAAAGCACCAACCACGCCATCGAAAGAAAAACTAGCATCAAGAACTTCTAAATAAAGAAACGCCCCTACTCCCCCGTGAGCTACTGTTGTTAAAGTCTTTTGAGGAGTATCCAAAAGATGACCGACAACTTCAACACCGATAAAGGTTAAAAGTCCATAAAGTGCTGCCAATAAAAAAGTTATTTTATTTTCTGCGTCAATCTGACCTGAAACCAATAAGATCAAAATCAAAACAATTGCAATATCAATTCCAACAAGCGCCCCAAACTTTTGAGCAGGTCTCTCTATAACATTAAGCCAATGCACTTCTTTTTCAGAATCAAAAAAATATTTTAAGCCAACCATCATAAGGAAAGTTCCTCCAAAAGCAGCAATCCCCATATGCGCATCGGTTAAAACTTCAGCATATCGATGTGGTTCCCATATCGCTAATTTGACTGCCGCAATTGGATTAATCCCAACAGCAACGACAACCACCAATAATGGAAAAACAATTCTCATCCCAAATACAGCTATCAAAATGCCCCACATAAGAAAACGACGACGCCACAATGGACTCATTCTACTAAGAACACGCGCATTGATAATAGAATTATCAAAAGATAAAGAAATTTCCAAAATTCCTAAAACAAAGCAAATAAAAAAATATTTAAGAAAACCAGTAATACTTTCCGTTTCAAACCAACCAATAACCCCTCCTAAAAAGACACCAATAATCGTGAAAAAAAAAGCAAACCCAAAATAGCGTAATAGGGACATGATCATTCCTCAAAGTTTATTTTCTACTTCATCTAAGTACACCCAGTACCAATCCAAAGTTTGCATCTCTTTAAAGTTGCATCTATTAATGCAGAGGTGTATAGAATATATATGGTAAAGTTACATGAAAATTCTCTCAAAAAAAGCAAGAGACAAATGTAGCAACAAGGAATTTTGTTTTGAAGTGAATATCAATTTTCAATACAATAAGTGCAAGATTGCTTTCTATCTACACAAATAAAAAAAATAACAAGAAATTAAAGCTATAATATTGACATTATATCATAGAATATTAATACATAGTGTGCTTTTATTATTTAATGATTTATACCATGATGATTTACCGAGGGAGATAATTCGTGGCACGTCCTGAAACTGAATCAAAAACCATATTTGGAAAACGTTTACGTTATGTACGTCTTGCTTTAGGCGATCCATCACGTGAAACCTTAGCTAAAAGTTTTAGCATGACAAAAAATTCCATTGCTTTTTATGAGCGTGGAGAGAGAGAACCCAATCTTAGTGTCTTACAAACATACCGCACGTTATATGGTGTCAATATTAATTGGCTTTTAACTGGACAAGGAAAAATGTTTGACACCGAATATACAAAAGGTGATTTTGACTGGAATTATTTTATTAAAAAAATCGAGGGACTGGAAGAAACTCTTGCCGATAGTGATCGTAACGAAAAACTAAATCAAGAAAAAATCGACAGTTCTTATGAAAAACTGCAGCAATATTTGTCAAGACAAGGTTTATCAAATGGTTTTAACCCTAAAACTACAACCTCTCTTATCGATATAAAAGCTAAAATGGCCAATTCTTATACCCTTAGCTTATTCATTGATTTACTCATTCGAAGCGTATCCCAAAAAGAGGTTATAGCTAATCAATAAACGTCTATTTAAAAAGAAAAAACAAGAAATGATTAAACTCTACCAGTATGGAAAAAGTATTTTTTACTTTATCCTTGCTGGTGAAATTTTATATAATTTATAAACTTTTTTCTGTAACGACAGAAAAATATTTGCGTTGTAAATGAAAGTATAGTGTCTTTAAATTAAAAAAAATAATTTTGTAGTATAAAATTCTCATTCATATCTTATTGACAATAAATTTTTTCTTGTTAAAAGAATAATAGCTCTCATAGAAATTATTTTTTAAGGTCAGAAAATTTAAGGGGAATATATTGACGACTTCCTAGAGAGACATACATTAATGTTTACAAGCGGATTAGTTAAATATTTATCCTGAAAATTATCAGCTATTTTATGAGGTGGGAAGCATGTATTTTGAGGTGTTTCAAGGAGTTCACAATCAATGGTACTGGCGTTTAATCTCAAGAGATGCACAAAAAATTGCTTTTTCTAGTAAAGGTTATCCAACAAAACAAGATATCCTAATCAATATTGAGCAAATAAAAGAAATTACACATAAGGCTCTTATTAGAGAACTACAGTCCTAACGTTCTTTACCATTAAAACAAGCGTCTATTTTGTATAATGGTATGGTAGTCACTTTTGTGACAAATGAAAAGTGATTGATTTCCCCTCAATGAGAGGAAGTTCTGTATTATTTCTGACGCTCACAAATAACAGTCATATTCTTACAGATTATATGTTTATTTTCAATCATACTCAAATCTCTATAGCCTTTATCAAAAAGAAAATCTTTTAAGTTTTGTATTTTCCATAAAAAATAAACGCACATGAAGAGAAGATAAATCATCAATGATGAAATATATTTACTCTACAAGATATTAATATCTTTTACGTTCATATTCCTCTTCTGTATCTGATAATCATAACTGACTTACCCATTTCATCTTCATAAAAAGTAAATATCTCTTTCTTTCTATTATCATGCAATTTTTTATACCTATTAGCTGAAACTATCGTAGCATTTATACCTTACATCTAAAAAGAACGTGCAAAATTGTTTCCAGTAATAATATAAAATTGCTGGATTGTATAGACGCGCTTTTTAATAACCAGCCTACCTATAAACTGATTTATCATCATAAACTCTTATTTTATAATCAACGACGCTCTGTCTTATAAACTTAAATGTTGTCATAAAATCAGAGTAAACTTGAATATTCTCTTCCAATACAATCTCTCCATCAGCACCATAATTGGCTTTATTAAAGTTTATCTCTCTCGTCATTCCAATCTTCCTAACACATTTCCAAACCCTTTAATGCAAAATATGAATACAATCACTCTTTATCATCTTCAGATTTAAGCATTTTTTTATATTTCTTTTCATTTTTTTCATATTGCTTAATTTGTTTTTTCAGTTTTTCAATTGCTTGGTCGCGTCTTTTAATCACCATACTTTGCTCTCTAATAGCCCTATCTCGTTCTTCAGTCATCTTCATAGAATCTCTTAAAAACTCATGCTTTATTCTTCTAGATTCCTCTTTTAAAATTTTCACTTGACTGCGATAATATAAAGAAAATCGAAATATAACCCCGCTGCACAACAAAACAAAAATCATTGCTCCCAATAAAATTTCGTTTACACTCATTTGGATCTCCCTTAATTGTCGCTCAAGTGATCATCTTGACCAATTTGTTTTATCCTCAATCAAAAAAAGAATGCAATAAATTGCATGTTCCAAGTGTGAACAGTCACTCTCGGCGTTCTTATTTTCTCCATTAAAGCATTGATAAATGACGCAAACAAATCTCTGAAAGAGGCTAAATCTACACTCACACCAATTATTTGCGACACGTTTATTGACACAAAATACAAAAAATAAGGAACGTCAAATAAAACTAACGACGCAATCCAATCATACAAGCCTTGCCCAAATCGTTCCTATCTTCCTTTTTTACGCCATGAGGAATGCGGCTATATATGAAAATTTTTCATTATTACAAAAATCTTCAGTGTCACAAAGCACAGCATTTCTATAAAATTTTGCCTTCCCACAAATCTTTACATCACCACAAACTAAAGCATCATTATAAACTCGAGCCTTTCTAAAATCACGAGTATCACCACAAAATTCAATACATTGAGCATTCAAAACTTGATCAAAAAAGACCGCATTAGCATAAACATATGCATCTCCACTCATATTCAAATAACGATAAAGTTCTTATTTTTCATAAACATGCGAACTCTTACGAACGACTAAACAACCATATGTTAATGCATTTTTATCAATAATAACATCATTATAAACACAGACTTCATTATAAACGGCAGCATCATAAAAACACATTCATCGCCATAAGGGCATTGATCGAATGTACAATTCTACCAAACAACCACCTTTGTGGATCAGATTACCTTCCTGTTTAATAAAATATCCAAGATCACTTTTTTGATATTTCCCATTTTTTTACGCATATATACGATATACCATCTGATAGTGATCTAATTTATTACAATAAAGAAGAAATCAGTATTCTTTGTCTATGCAATTTACATTTTTTCTACAGCCATTATCCTATCTCTTAAGGCTCTAAAGCTTCGTTATATTCACACACTACCTCAACGCAGAATTTTTTTACAAATTCTGATGTTGGGGTATATCTTGATTTATAATGCTGCTACGTATACTATTATAGTGAAATCTCATAAACATACGAGTGTGCATCGCCCTTTCTGGTATACACATTTACTTTTTCACAACCGTGGAACTAAGCAACCATTTTTATTGATTCGAATCTGAAAGTGTATGGGGACATTTTGTTATTAGTTAAAAACAACTCTATATGCTTCCTTAGCGAAGAGCTACACATGGATATTTTCACGCTCCTTGTATCATATATTCTGGATTCGCAACGCAATATTAACGCTATAGCGTAAATATGTAAAGGTCTAAAAATGACAAAGACTGAAAAAGATTGGTTCCAACGCTTAGTTGAATTGATAAAAAGTGACGGACGAACAATGATTGAAATAAGCAGAGCTGCAGGCTGTGGACAAAATTACGTCCAACAAATGATAAATGGAGGCAAGAGGCCTTCTGTAGATAAACTCATGGCTATTTTGAATACACTGGGAAATGCTAGTGCCATATATGTAATAACTGGTTTCAACATCTCCGATGAAGACTTAAAACTCATAACTTTGATTTCATCTGGAGATAAAAAGAAGATTGAAGCCTTAAATGTTCTGTTGAATGAGCAGAATCTGTAGAATTTTCTACTTTATCCAATATCGCTTGCTTTTGAGACGTCGATAAAGACTCCCATTTCACAATAATATCAGATAAAGTTGTTTCAAATTTTTTATCATTCTTCATAGTCATACTCCATGTAGTCACACTATATAACGCTAAAGCGTTTAAAATATATCTCATACCTTAGAAAAAAATATTTGCAATAGGCAGTATGGAAGCAATTGTATACAAACTTATTTTACAAAATCAGATGAAGTTCTATTAGTCATGCACCATGGTGAAACAGAAAGCATCACACGATCCAGACCTTCTTATGAAAATTGGTATAATCTATCAAAAACGCGAATAATGTTACGCAGATCTTGCGATTCGGACCAATAAAAACTAATGTGAAAATATCCCTGAAGACACTCCTGAACTCTATATAAGAGAACACGAAAAAGCTTTTTGAAAAAAATACATCACAATTTATTCTACATAGCACCATCTATGTTTTTTTAACAATATTGCAAAGCAAGAATATAACAATGTTATAGGAATAAATTCTTATAGACAGAGCCACATTACCTAAAACTCTGTAACACGTTTACAGGTAACCTCCCCTCTAAACGCTCCTTGTAAATACTAATATAAGTCTCTATCATAAGCAAAAATGATACTATAAAAAATAAAACGAATCACCACGCACAATCTTTGTACGTAAATTTTATACAGATTTACAACAAGAGAGAAATTCCCTTATGCAAATGAAGAATTATATTTTCAAAGTATGACTTTGAAGAAGAAGTATACTTTTCCAAAAAAACACCCTCCCTGCCAATAATTTTTCATAAGAGAAAAAACTCATAATAAAGATAAAACTCTCTATACGATCAATACGAGAAAAATGTTAGCAATACAAAAAAGTGCTAGGGTTACCGCAATATTGCCAATTCCTTATGAGAGTAAAATCAAAAAAGACGTCTGCTTTTCAATAATAATTCGGATCACATGAAAACTCTATAATTTAAACATTAAGCAAAAATACACAAAAAAAGAAAATGGCATTTTAATGAATTTTCCAATATCATAGAAAATATTTCTTACAGAATAATAAAATGCTTATTACAATAGAATCTGGATGATGCAAAGCGATAGAAATAATTACTCAATTGACTTTTCAAAGAACAATTAATAAAATTCTTTTCAGAGAACACGCCCCCGTCATTATGAACAATATTTCTCAAAATATCAAATAGAATTCCTTTCTTGGGAAAAAGAAAATATCAACAAATGTTATCATCGTTGCCCCATGATACATATGAATGCCCATAGATCACATTCTATTATACACTAACCTTTCATCACGATGATGCTATTCGAACGTCTAAAAGACCTTAACATCACTTAAGAAAAAAGCAAATTTACACTAAATGTTTTTTGAGCCATTTGTTCTGAACAGGTCCAATCTTTAAAATTGGTTTTATTGAGGTCTATTTATTTGCAGAACAAGTATAAATAAACTTATCCAATGAAGCTTTTAGCCTTCTATTTTATGAAGAGCACCACACAGAAAAAGCACAAAACAGTATATGAATTAAGAAAGTAAATAGCGACACATATCAGTTAATCCAAATGCTAAAAGGTTGCAAATGAGAGAACTTCTTTGATGAGACTAAGAAAACATACCATCATATTAAAGCGACTGAGAGAAAAAACTACAACAAACAACGACCAAAAGCTTCTAAAACAAACAGGAAAATAAATAAAAAACGAAAAAGGTAGAATCTCAAAACTTTTATATAAGCGATCCATTTTTCTATTGGACATTTCCCTATTGGTGGGCCCGGAGGGACTCGAACCCCCAACCAAGCGGTTATGAGCCGCTGGCTCTAACCAATTGAGCTACAGGCCCCACATAGGTTGTTTCTCTCTAAACTAAAATGCCCTATGATACAAGAGCTGACAAAGATTATAACCCATCTTTTTCTCTTTTCTATTGGTTTTTTTTCAGTGCTCTAATTTCTTTACAAAAACTCTTAAAAATGAGAGAATAATTAACTGACAAATATAAAGGTATAGATATGATAGAAAAGAAAATTCAACCACTGAAGGGTTCTCTGGTTAAAACAGTTATATTAGCATTTACACTCTTAGCCACATCGTTGACTGTACATGCTTATGCTGAAGAAAATAAAATAAAAAATGCAACGATTACAGTGACAGCAATCGGAGAAAGTCAAGCAGCACCGGATATGGCCATTATTAATCTAGCCGTTGTTACCTATGACAAAACTGCCCAAAAGGCATTAGCTTCCAATAATCAATCCATCAATGATATTATACAAGCTTTTAAAAACAATGGCATCCAAGCAAATGATTTGCAAACATCAGGCTTATCCATTTATCAGTCGACCTCTGATAAACACCACGAAAAAAAGAATAATGAAAAACTCTATCATGTTTCAAATTCTTTAACCGTGCGCATTCGTGATCTTACCAATGCTGGTAAAATCTTTGATCAAGCGATGACACTAGGTGTTAATTCAGTTAACGGCATTACTTTTACCAACGCAGATACAAAGCCATTTTATCAAGAAGCACGTAAAAAAGCCATTACTGAAGCCATTGAAAAAGCGCAAACGATAGCGCAAGCAGCCGATTTAAAATTAGGAAAAATTATTGAAATCAATGAAAAGGATGATTACTATCACCCAACACCACGTCTCATGAGTAGAGCAGCAGATGTAAGCTACGCAAATACAAATTTTGCAGGTGGTGAATTAAATTATAACGTGAGCGTCACTGTAGTCTTTGCGATCGATTAAGTCACAAACAAGTTGTATAAAAAATCATATTACTGGCCTTCACGTAGAAGGCCAGTAATATGATAAAGATAATCTTCCTCAGATAATAATTCGTCTTCGTAAATCTCTATTTGTCCGCGTGCAGAAATATGCGCTGTATGTATCGTCTGACAATCCTCTGATACCAATGGATGCCACCAATGAAGATCTTTTCCCTCATAAATTAATCTATAAGCACAACTTTCTGGAAGCCAACGCGCTGTTTTAACTATCGTAATGTCTAGCGATATACAATCTGGTACAATTAATTTACGATGAGCATAATCTCGACACCTGCAGGTTTCCTCATCTAAAAGACGACAAGCAATACTGGTTGCATAAAGGTCACCCGTATCATCGTCCTCAACTTTATGGAGACAACAACGGCCACAGCCATCACAAAGGCTCTCCCACTCAGAAATGGAAATCTCTTCTAATTTTTTTACTTTCCAAAAGGGAAGTTCTCCACTCATAAAATCAGACACACCTTTTTTAATTAAGACGATCTAAAAAAATGAAACGTTTAATTTCTATAATTTCATCTATTTCTGTCTCTTAAAAAGATTCAACTCAATGTATACTTTAAACCATGTTCTTAAAAGCTATCTGAATAAAAAGAGAATATTCAAAAATAGCGCATATAAATGAACATAACCTATTGAAACATCTCTTTGTAAACTTAACGAAGAATAAAATGCGTCACCTAAAATGATAGAAAAATTCCGCAAAGAATATACATTTTTCATCAAAAAGTCCGTATGTTGCAATATAAGTTTATTCCTAACAGATCTCATTTCTTAAAAACGAGCCGTGCTATACGCAAGGTAATGTTTTTATCGTTCATTTCTTGAAAGCCCCCTACTCTCTACTCCATAACCATCCTTTGCCCTATATCTATTCTTTTGAGACAGAGAAGTATAAAGCCCCAAAGCTAAGAAAAACATTAAACATCGCAAACTTTCTAGATTGTTCAAATTCTTCCTATGTTTTTCTCAAGAAAGTATCCAAGTACAACATGAAGCACCTCCCCCTTCATTAAGAAGAAGGAGGAAGTTATTAAAATGGACACGCATTCCTTATTTAAGAATCGAGAAAACTGCGCAATTTTCGTGAACGGCTAGGATGTTTCAATTTACGAAGTGCCTTTGCTTCAATTTGACGAATACGCTCTCTTGTAACTGAAAATTGTTGTCCTACTTCTTCCAACGTGTGATCTGTATTCATCCCTATTCCAAAACGCATCCGCAAAACACGTTCTTCTCGTGGTGTTAATGAAGCAAGAACGCGTGTTGTCGTATCTCGCAGATTAGCTTGGATAGCAGCATCAATTGGTAATAACGCATTCCTATCCTCAATAAAATCACCCAAATGGGAATCATCTTCATCACCAACAGGTGTTTCGAGAGAAATAGGTTCTTTTGCAATTTTAAGAA
Organism: Bartonella sp. AD24XZML; assembly: GCF_042196485.1. Taxonomy (NCBI): domain Bacteria; kingdom Pseudomonadati; phylum Pseudomonadota; class Alphaproteobacteria; order Hyphomicrobiales; family Bartonellaceae; genus Bartonella; species Bartonella sp. AD24XZML. The sequence continues at coordinate 87,443 of NZ_JBHIQH010000034.1, forward strand.
CTTTTCGTACTTTTTCTAACGGCATAGAAAGCTTGCTAGATAATTCTTCTGGTGTTGGTTCTCGTCCAATTTCATGGAGAATCTGACGCGAGGTACGAACAATTTTATTAATTGTTTCAATCATATGAACAGGAATACGAATTGTACGTGCCTGATCAGCAATTGAACGTGTAATAGCTTGACGAATCCACCATGTTGCATAAGTTGAAAATTTGTAGCCGCGCCGATATTCAAACTTATCCACAGCCTTCATCAAACCGATATTGCCCTCTTGAATAAGATCAAGAAACTGCAAACCACGATTGGTGTATTTTTTTGCAATTGAAATGACAAGACGCAAATTAGATTCTACCATCTCTTTTTTTGCAATTGTTGATTCGCGTTCACCTTTCTGCACCTGCATAACAATCCGACGAAATTCACCAATCGAAATAGCCGTTTCTTGCGCAAGATTTTGTATATCACTTCGCAGTTTTTGGATTTCTTTTGCTTCACGCACCGAAAACTCTTTCCAACCAGGTGTAGGCAAAGCAGCAATATAATTCATCCAATCTGCGTCCAATTCACGCCCTTGGTATTCTTTTAAAAAGTCCTCATGGCCAATGCCATAGCTATTGGCAATCCGTTTCAACTTACCTTCATTATGAATCAATCTCTTATTGATGTCATAAAGCTGTTCAACCAAAGCTTCGATACGATTTTGGTTTAAAGAAAGAGATTTTACTGCTTGAATCAACTCACCCTTTAATTGAATATATTTCTTCTTCTGAGAAGATGTAAGGGCCCCCTCTTTACGCTCTGCCAAACTGCTTTCAACATGCTGATCTTGTAATTTTCGTAATTTTACATAGGTTTGAGCAATAAAATCCAATGTTTCCATAACTTGAGGACAAAGTTCATTTTCCATTGCAGCAAGCGATAAGTTAACATCGTCCTCGTCCTCTTCATCATCGTCTTCAATGTTTCTCTCTCCTGCGCTCTCCCCCATATTACGTATACCAGAAGACATTTTTTCTTCTACGGTCTTATCAACTTCACTTCGCTCAATAACAGGAGCCTGCTTTGCTTCTGGACCAGCATAAGTCGTTTCAAGATCAATAATTTCACGAAGAAGAATACGCTGCTCTTTTAACTCGTCACGCCAGATAATAAGAGCCTGAAAAGTTAAAGGACTCTCACAAAGTCCCGCAATCATTGTCTCACGCCCTGCTTCAATACGCTTAGCAATGGCAATTTCGCCTTCCCGCGAAAGAAGCTCAACAGCTCCCATCTCACGCAAATACATACGCACCGGATCATCCGTACGATCTGTTACTTCGCGTTTATTCGTTGTCGTTGCAATTGCGTGGTTAGAGGCTTCTACTAAATCACCCCCCTCTACCGTAACTTCTTCTTCATAATTTTCAGACTCAACTTCATCCTCATCATCCACAACATTAATCCCCATCTCAGAGAACATCGCCAAGATATCTTCAATTTGTTCGGATGTAACCTCGTCAGAAGGAAGAACTGCATTGAGTTCATCCATTGTTACGTAACCATTTTTTTTGGCAAGTTTAATCATTTTCTTGATGGCATCATCAGAAAAATCAAGAAGAGGACTATCCAAACTCGCTTGGTTTGTTACTTCTGCATTATCTTTCTGTTTAACCTTTGTTGCCATACCATAACTCCACTCGATCACTTCACAGTTTCCATGTGACCAGTTTTTTTGTTCTCACTAAAATCTACCAATAGTTACTCAATATATACTTCCTGTTAAGAGATTACCATTGGAAAGAATACATTTTGTATACGCCCTGACATCCAGACAAACTTGATACCCAGACAAAAACGCGGGAAAACTCCAGAAGTTTCCCCGACACCTCTCAGCCCTTCTGAGATAATCTCTGCACCCTATCGTAAGAACCAATTTCCCGCTTTTCCTAAAATTTACCCGCTTTTCCTAAAATTTAATTGTCATCTTTATAAAAATGTCACTCCACATAAACTTCCTCATCTAAAATTTAAGTGACTGATTCGCATTAAAAAAGCGAATCATTTTATCGTATCTTGTGTATTCCCGTCTATTTTTTCATCCAACCAACTTCCAAATCCTTCAATTAACGCTTCTGTTGCCTGCATCTGTTCCAGCTCATTTTTTACCTCACGAAGCAGATCAAAAACCTCACTCTTAGGATTTTCTACAAGTTGCTCTTCAATATCCTGTAACCTCTTATGTAGGTGGTGTTCTTGAAGATGCAAGTAGACAGCTTGTTTTAATATAGCACGTGCATTTTCTATAGGGGCTCCACCAAGGATAATACGCATACCAATATTTTGCACAAGATATTTCATACGCTCTAACAGAGCCTTTTGCCCTCTTTTTTCTAAGAATGCAACCATCGTCTCTTTATCATGAAGCTGTTGGTCCCCAAGAATTTCCAACATAGCTTGATGAAAAATTATCAATTGAGTATTTTTTAATTCTAACTCAGAAAGAATTTCAAAATTTTCATACCACAACTCAGGATAGTAAGCTAAAGTGAGTAAAATCACTGCTTCACGCAAAGGGATAGATTGCGAAGAATTTCGTACTATTTCAGAATTTGCTAACAGAGAAAAGGTTTGATCTTTAAAGGTCCTATTTGGTGAAGATTGACCATATCGCCCTTCCCCCCTTTTTTTCGAAAAAGAGGGACGAAAAAAATCAAAAAGGCGTTTTTTTACATCTTGCAAATAATAACGACGGACATCTTCATCCTTAATCGTAAAAATTTGTTGTTTTAGTTGTTTTTCTAGCGCTGCTCGTGTCTCTGGAATTTCAAAATGCTTTCCATAGGTAGCACGCCACCATAAAAGCTCACTCAAAGGAATAGCTTTTTGCAAAAAAGAAGAAAAAAGCTGTGCTCCACCAGCACAAACAATTTCATCAGGATCTTTCCCTTGTGGCAACAAAACAAAGCGTACACAAACCCCAGCCTTTAAAAGAGGCAACACACGATCAGCAACACGAAAAGCAGCTTTTAAACCAGCATCATCACCATCAAAACACAAAATAGGTTCCTTCCCCATCTGCCATAAAAGCTCAATTTGCGCTTCCGTTAATGCTGTCCCTAAGGGTGCTACAACTCCTTCAAAACCAGCTTTAGTCAATGCAATGACATCCATATACCCCTCAACAACAAGGAGTGAATGAATTTTTTCATCGCCAACAAAGCGACTATTTTTGCGAGCTGCTGCCGCGTTATAAAGTATATTTCCTTTATGAAACAGCACTGTTTCAGGGCTATTGAGATATTTTGCTCGTGTCTCTTTCTCTAATGCACGCCCTCCGAAAGCCACCACACGTCCACGCAAATCTTCGATAGGAAACATAATGCGATTTCTAAATCGGTCATAAGAATCCGCGCTCTCCTCATGCACTGAGAGAAGCCCACATTCTTCCATTTGCTTTATTAAAATGCCCCGTGCACTCAAAGCTTCTTTCAAAGCTGTACGCCTTACCGGTGCAAAACCAATGCGGAAACGCTCTACAAGCTCTGGTGTAACACCACGTGCATCCAGATAACGACGTGCTTGCATACCTCCTTTATCGCGTAAATTATATTGAAAAAAATCTGTGGCAATTTTCATCACATCATAAAGGTCAGCTTTTTCCAGTTGACGTTTATGACTTTGTGAATCCAAAATAGGGAGTTTCATTCCCGCAAAATCAGCCAAACGCTCTACACTTTCTGAAAAGTGCAGTCCATCAAGCTCACACAAAAAGGTAAAAATATCTCCACTTACACCACAACCAAAACAATAATAGCGCCCTTTATGATCATCACAATGAAAACTTGGCGTTTTTTCACCATGAAATGGACAACAACACCAAAAGTCTCCCCGTGAAGGCTTACTTTTTCGAGGATCAAAATCCACCCGTTGACCAATCACTGTTGAAATTGGGAGTCTCGTACGCAGTTCATTAAGGAAATCGGGCGGAAAACGCATTATCTCTCACAGAGTTTGAAAATTCTTTTTTGCATATTTAACGACTTTAGAGCATAATTCCAATACTTCCTCTTAAGCAGTTGTAAAATTTTAAACCCTCAACTGCATATATTTTTAGAAATGGAGAATAAAAAGTGATCGAATTTATTGCTCAATATCCGTGGTTAGAGGCTATTTCTTGGCTTGTTATTCTTATTATAGCTGCCCTTTTAGTGAACTTTCTAGGACGAAAATTACTTATTCACGGAGCAAAAAAACTCTCTTCTTTTCTCCCCAAAAATACAACGATCGATATTAATAATGCTATTCAATACATAGCGGATATCATTTCAGCTTTTATTCTTTCAATTGGTGTTAATTTTATCTCAACATTGCCCGATGCATTTAGCACTATCATCGGTAATGTTGCTAACGCCTTCATTATCTTCTTTGTCGTCCTGACAATTTCTTCCTGTCTCAATGTCATTAACATCCTTTACGAACAACGACCAACAGCACGACTAAAACCAATAAAAGGTTATATTCAAATTGCTAAAATTGCACTTTTTGCTGTTGCAACAATTTTAATGGTCGCTACATTGATTGACCGCTCCCCTCTTATTCTCTTCTCCGGTCTTGGTGCAATGGCCGCGGTTCTCATGTTAATTTTTCAAGATACGCTTCTTTCTCTCGTTGCCGGTATTCAAATTTCATCCACTGATATGGTTCGTGTTGGGGATTGGATTGAAATCCCCAATCTCGGTGCCGATGGTGATGTTATTGAAATTGCCTTGCATACTGTTAAAGTTCAAAATTTCGACAACACCATCACCTCAGTTCCTATCCGTAAACTTGTGACCGACCCTTTTAAAAATTGGCGTGGAATGCAAGAATCGGGTGGAAGACGCATCAAACGCTCTCTTTTTATTGATCAATCAAGTATCCATTTTCTCACAAAAGAAGAACAAAAATATCTTTCCCGATTTAATTTATTAGAAAATTATTTCACGCAAAAAGTAGCAGAAATTGATCAATGGAATGCTCAATTAGATAAAAATCATGATATCTTAGCCAATACGCGCCGTTTAACCAACATTGGAACTTTTCGTGCTTATGTTTTTGCTTATCTACAACAGCATCTAAACATCAACCCTAATATGACCTATATGGCACGACAATTACCTCCTACAGAAAATGGTTTACCCTTAGAAATCTATTGCTTTACGAACACCACCGTTTGGATCGACTATGAACAAATTCAAGGCGATATCTTTGATCACCTCTATTCCATTCTACCCTGTTTCGGTCTAAAGGTTTTTCAAAATCCAAGCGGTTATGATTTTAATCAAGTATTAAAAGCAAAAGTGAAATAAAAACAATAAACTTCAATTTATTAATTTGAGGCAACCACATTCACAACAACAAAGAAAGAATAAAGTATCATGAATGGTTCATTGGTACTCCTTCATCTTGCCGGCGCTATTTCTTTACTTCTCTGGGCCACACGCATGGTGCGCACAGGAGTTGAACGCGCCTATGGTGACAGACTTAAATATAAAATGTGCCACGTCATTTCAAAACCATTGTTTGCCGTAAGTTTTGGGCTTTTTACAGCAATGATTTTACAAAGCTCTACAGCAATAACACTCCTCGTTGGCTCTTTCGTTGAATCTGGTTTTGTCTCTGGAGTAGCAGGACTTATGGCTGTACGTGGAGGAGAATTAGGATCAGCAATCGTTGTAAAAATTCTCACCTATGACCTCACTCTTGTTGTACCCTTGTGTCTTTTAATTGGCACTTGTATCTTCATGGCAACAGAAAAACGTGAATGGCGTCAAATAGGACGTATTGTCATCGGTATTGGTCTTTTGATTTTATCTTTAGAAATGATAAGTACCGCGACAGAACCTTTACGTGAAAGCGAAATTTTGCCTAGCATCATTCGTTATCTTTCAAGCGATCCTATTTCCACTTTTTTGTTGGCTGCTGGCTTAACCTACCTCTTACATTCATCCATTGCAGGAATCATTTTGCTGGTCAATTTTGCCAACTACGATCTTATCCATACGCAACTCTGTGTTGTCATGGTTCTTGGTGTCAACTTTGGCTCTTCTCTTATAGCACCACTTTTAACGCGCAACGCCTCTCCTAATACCCGCCTCGTTCCCTTAGGAAATTTACTCATGCGTGGGGCAGGGTCAATCCTTATACTTATCTTATTTCTCTCCTTTCACCCTCCCATCACATGGCTTGGCAATAACGCCCCTACTCAAGTGATCAACGCCCATATCATTTTTAATGTTTTCATTCTCCTTGCTGGAATACCGCTTTCAAAATGGGTTTTAAAATTAACCACTCAGATCGTGAATATAAGTGCAAAAAAAATGCAAGCCGACAAAACGCTCAATTTATCTGATCAAACAGCTCTTGATGACAGTGTTCTTGATCGCCCAACTCTCGCCCTCTCAAATGTCATGCGTGAAGTCATTCATATTTGTGATCTTGTAGACATCATGCTAGAAAAAATTATGGGACTTTATGAAAAGCCTGATCCCAATATTATTCGTGAACTCAACCAACTCAACACCATATTGGACAAAAAACATATCGCCATCAAACTTTATCTTGCCCGATTAGCGGGACAAAAATTATCTGACGAAGAAGCTCTTCAAACGCAAGAACTTCTAGGCGCCTGTATAAAATTAGACCAAGCAGGCGATATCATTATTCATAATATGTTGATGCTGGTTAAAAAGAAACAACAAAAAGGTTTACAGTTCAGCAGCGAGGGCTGGAGTGACCTCCTTCGTTTCCACGCCATTGTACTAGCCAACGCGCATATAGCATTTAACGTTCTCGTCTCACGTGATACACACACTGCACACCTATTGGTACAAAAAAAAGATCAACTACGAAACTTAGAAAAAGAGATGAGTTTAAAACATTTTAAACGTCTGCGTGAAGGGGATCTCAAAAATGTAGAATCATCCAGTCTTCATCTCGACACTGTGCGCGACCTCAAACAAATCAACTCTCTTTTGACCTCAATGATCTACCCCATTTTAGAAGAACAGGGACTTCTTCAAAATTCTCGTCTACGCAACCCTGCTGAAGAACAAGCAGAAAAAAATTAAACTTTTCAAATAACTTGAATAAAACACACATCACATCGATTATTCAATTTTGAATATGGTCAAGATATTGATTTAATCAAAATATCTTATTATTCGACAATTTAAATGAGCTTTCTTCATCGTAAGTTTCTTTCATTTAAAATCTATTCATGATGAATTGCTCAAAGTCATTTGCTTGCACATTACAAACAAAGCAGTATATAGAATAGAACTCTTGAAGAAAGACGTAAAAATGCCTAACCATCTCAAAGCCAAAACTGTTAAACACATAAAGAATAGGTCAAGAGTATGATAGTTCTAACCTAAACCCGCCTTGTAAAAAGGGAACCGCTTCACAGTAGCAACGAAACAGAAATACTCTATAAGGAATACAAAACCCCACAAAAATGCAACGTTTATATCAAGATTGGTAGAGGTTCAACCTATACAGCCATGCTATAACGTGTCAACGAAACAGTTTTCATTTCAAAAATCATTGATATCAATTGGCAAGCTCCAAATTTTTAAATATCCATTTTGCTTATTACTTTAATCACAATTGTTTTTTAAATGTAAGAGAGAGCTTAAAAAGCTTATAAATACACTTTATGAGTTCTTAAAACATTTTCACTAATATTTTCTTCTTTTATTCATATTTCTCAATTAATTAATTTGTTTATAAATTAAAATGTATTATATAATTTATACTTATTAATTATTATATATAATATAAATGTGATTATTATTTTAATATAAAGGAAAGTAATAAGTAAAATATCTAACAGAAATATCCTTTCCACTGGGTAAAAAAGGAATAAACCTTGATTTTTACAAAGTTTACTCTAGTTACAATTTAAATTCAGGCAAAGGAGGGTATCATGGAAAATGCAAACATAGGTTGGATTGCAGCTATTATTATCGGCGGGATTGCAGGTTGGGCAGCACAGTATATTATGAAAAGCCAAACAGGAATATTGTTAAATATTATCTTAGGGATTATTGGCGCTGCGCTAGCAAGCTTTCTTTTTAGTCTTTTAGGTGTAAGTTTTGCTGGTTGGCTTGGCTATCTTATTTCAGGTTTTATAGGAGCCTGTATTCTTATATGGATAGGACAAAAAATTCGATCATAGAGTATTTATTTTTTACACCTTTTGGGATTCAATACAAAACTAGGAAACAACTAGCAGAGTTTGAAATATTCCCCTGTAACTTGTTGTTACCAATTTTGATATGATGGTGAGATGCTTAAGCTGCGATTTTAGGCATACACCATCACCGTATTATAAAACCAAATGCAGTAAAGAACTTTATAACGCACCATTTCATACCTATATAAACTTACGCATATCAGGAGAGATATGTTGCGTTACTTTAACGAAATACGAACTGATTTTTGTACCACGTGCGCAAATCCAGCTTATCTCACTGGAATAACAACCCATAAGGTTACAAAAATCACTAACGATGATTAAAGATTCTACCGTATAATGCTTAATAGCTTACACTCTATCAACAATACCCTTTTTACCAAGAAAAATCGAAGAGCTTTTTTGCATCTTAAGAAATAAAGAGAGACGGAAAGAACAAAATGATAAATAATTTTTTCTAATCTATGAAATAAAATAGTATATAAAATAAATATGAAATAATATTAATGTAACTTTATTATAGAATTAATACATATTATGTTATATGAAGTAATTTTTAACAATTTTAATAATATAATATATTTTAAAGTTTTCAAAAATATATGCATTAATATAAACTTCTTTATTATAAAGAATACGATCTCCTTTACATCTCAATTCAAAAGTTTTGAATATCTCTTCACTCTCTAAAGTATAAAATAAAGTTTTGTTCCTCTTAAAACTTCCTCTTTATATCATCTTGCATAGATGAATTTTTAGCTCTTCTTTATATGCGTTACAAACGAATTTTAAAGCACGAAACATTTTTCCCATTGCTCTCATGCGATAAAGAAATTTCCGTAACACATTGTGAAAGCGCCTTGAACAAAACATAATACTTTATTTTGCTTTTTTAAATGAAAATAATCCTATAATATATACTTCCTGCATATCTTCTTTTAAAGACCTTTGCTTTCGATTTTCCCTTTGATATCTTCCTGTTAAAATCTTACTGCTTTTATACTCCTTGTATTACAATAGAGCTATCTATTTAACCCAACATAACATATGGAATAAGACTTTAGCTGTGGAGTAAAACGATGTCTGATCTTGAAGATTCCATCTTACCACCTCTAAAGTGGTTTTCTGATCAAAGTCCTCCAATACCAGAAAACGTTCGCGATTGGCTCATGGAATCGGGCTCAATGACGCTTCGATTAAAGAAATATTGTACCTGCCTCCAAGTTCAACCACAACGCGAATGTTTTATTACGCGAGATAAATTAACAGAAGAAGCAGAGCATCTCCCCGAAAGTGCGCGTTATTGGCTACGTGAAGTCATATTAATGGGAGATAATAAACCTTGGCTCCTTGGACGCACTGTAATTCCACAAGAAACCCTCCTACACAATCAAGCCTTAATGCATTTGGGAACTGTACCTCTAGGACATTATTTATTTAACAATGACAAATTAACCCGCGATTACATTCATATTGGTCAACAAGGTGCACTATGGGCACGTCGTTCCCGCTTGCGGTTAACGGGTAAGCCATTATTGCTAACTGAACTATTTTTAACAGATTCACCACTGTATCCCCACAAATAGAGGTTACTCATTTTATTCTGCATAATTTATAGATTTTATATAGCTTATAAGGGATTTAATCAGAGAAAAGAATTTCAAAATTATCTCAAGAACACATTACAAACAGAGACTTCTTTTCAAAAGATCTTTTTATTTCATAAACTCAACTTAAAAATCTCTTCCCTAGAAAAAACGTTTTAAAGTTTTGATTTTCTTATCATTAAAACCAGCACTTGAATTAAAAAGATACACACCATATTGATAAAACCATCTATATTTAAATTTCTTGCTGAATAATCACCACTCTAAAATACGGAAACTTTTTATCAAAAAAATACTTTGAAACAGCAAAAAAGACAATAATACACTCCCCAAAATTGGAAATCTGTATCAATTACCTTAATCATCCTATTTTAAAATTTTTAACAGTGCTGACAATAGATCTTTTTAAAAAAGTAAAAACTCTATAATACTTTTGTTTTTTAATGGTCTAACAGCTTTGAAAAACAGAAAATATAATACATAAAAGATGTTTCATTGCTCTATGAGAGCCCAAAAAGTTTCGTTGATATCAAAAAGTTATTTTTTTTATAATAGTATGTGTGTACAAATAAATGAAATTTATCAACATCCTACTGACTTACAAAGGCGACGCATAATAAAAAATATTTTCCAATCCCCTTGAATTAACAAGATCTATTGCAATTTCTTACGAAGACTATTGCACACTTTAGAAAAATTCATTTGCCCCGCATACCGTTCCTTAAGCCATGCCATCACCTTACCGATATCGCGTAATTTTTCAGCCTTTGTTTGTGCCAAAGCTTCACAAAGAACCTGTTCTACTTCCATCTCCTTAAGTTGATAGGGAAGAAATTCACGAATAACTTCTATTTCTGCTTGTCCTCTCTCTGCCAATTCCAAACAACCAGACTCTTTATAGGCTCGCATCAATTCTTCACGCTGTTGAAGCATTTTAGTGAAAACAGACTGTATCTGCTGATCATCCACTTCTAGCTTCCCCTCATCATAATAAAGAATATCACGATCCCTAACTGCAGCATTCATTAAACGAAGTGTAGCAAGACGCGCACTATCTTGCGCTTTCAAAGCAGCCCTAAGAGCCCCATCAATCTGGTTACGCAACATAAATTTATCCAATTTTGTTCAAGAAGAAGATGCCTTTTAACCAATCTTTATCCATCTTGCAATGGAGGATAAAAAAAATAATTAAGGACTCGATCTTCGAAAAGCTAAAACAAGACTTTACCTCTTCATGGAATGTACTTATACTGCCTACTTCAAGCAAAACGTTACCAGAATAATATACACAGCATCTGCTAAAGGTATGATTTTTGTGTAAAGTTGATCATTATACCTTTCAGAGAATAAATTGTGGATACATACTATGATACAAGCGACTTCACCCAGCCACCCTTGGAGTATCAAAAAACCTACAGCCCTCTTAGTCTTAGCAGATGGAACCGTTATTGAAGGCAAAGGAGCAGGTGCTACAGGTATCGCTGAAGCTGAAGTGTGTTTTAACACCGCCATCACAGGCTATGAAGAAATCCTCACAGACCCGTCATACACACAACAAATCGTTAATTTTACTTTTCCTCATATAGGAAATGTAGGGGCAAATAGCGAAGATATTGAAGATCTCTCTCCTCTCAATTGTCATGGTGCTGTTGGCGCTATTTTCAAGGCAGATATTACAAATCCTTCAAATTATCGTGCCAATGAAAATCTTCATCAATGGCTTAAAATGCGTAAAATTATTGCACTTTGTGGTATTGATACACGTGCGCTCACAATTCTTATTCGTGAAAAAGGTGCGCAAAATGCTGTCATTGCACATGATTCTAATGGAAATTTTGATATTCCTTCTTTAAAGAAACGTGCGCAAAAATGGCACGGTCTCGTCAATCTTGACCTTACGAAAGATGTGACATCTCAATCATCAATGCAATGGGATGAAAAACCATGGAGTTGGAATAAAGGATACGGTACAAACAATGTGCACAATCTTCATATCATTGCAATTGACTACGGTATTAAACGTAATATTCTTCGCCTTATGGCAACACAAAAAGCCCGCATTACTGTTGTGCCTGCCCACACAACTGCAAAAGAAATTCTGGCAATGAACCCTGATGGCGTTTTTCTTTCTAATGGACCAGGAGACCCCGCAGCTACGGCTCAATATGCCATTCCAACAATCAAAACATTAATTGATCATAATTTACCAATTTTTGGAATATGTCTTGGTCATCAACTTCTCGCTCTTACAGTTGGTGCAAAGACCGTGAAAATGCACCAAGGACATCATGGTGCCAACCACCCAGTTAAAGACCTTAACACTGGAAAAGTTGAGATTGTATCGATGAATCACGGTTTTGCCGTAGATTCTGCCTCTTTACCACAACATGTTCAAGAAACACATATTTCTCTCTTTGATGGCTCAAACTGTGGTATTCGAATCATTGGAAAACCTGTTTTTTCTGTTCAATATCACCCTGAAGCTTCTCCGGGACCACAAGATAGCCACTACCTCTTTCAGCATTTTAGTGATCTCATTATGAATTATAAAAAAATATCTTAAAATAAAAAGCCTCACCTTTTAGCTTCTCTCCTTCAAATTATATCATCTTCCTACGCACAATTATATTATTTTTATACCTACAACTTATTGAATAAATATTCTTATTTATCATTCTGAAACTAAAAAGAGCGCTCTGAATAGCTTAAATTTTTCTCATTCCTCTCCTCTTAAGGTCGTATCCATCAAAATCATTGACTTCTCCCCCCAAACAAGATAAGTGGGTCGATAAAAACCATTTTTAAAAAGAGTAAAGTGCCTAACCTTCAAATAAGTATTTGATTCACAGTACAATTTTAAGCATTCTATTGTGCATGAGAAACATAATCCCTCCTAAAGAATAAAAAAAATAAAGTGTGAGACAATGCAATAAATCTCTACTTTTTAAAAGATATTGCCGTAGATGGTTTAGAAAACTGTAAAGTCGAATAAAAAAGTAATCGCAAAACAGAAAACATCTTTTCAATTTTACAAATTTATATTCTTCCAAAATGAGGTTTTCTTTTGATTCCAGAAGTTATGGCAACAAATATAAGCAATATTTTACTTCCAATTTTCCATATAAAATTTGGAATTTTTCATACAATACTGATAAATCTAACTCAGATACGTTTTAATCTTTGTTTTCAATATGCTGCTGCATTAGCATTGGATATTAATTTGCAAGCAATAGAAAAAATACGGACTCCCCTATACAAACAATATCACAAAATAAAAAAATTATTTTCACTAAAATGAGAAGGATATATCGATATTCTATACAACACTTTGTGAAATAAATATCACAAAAAACTTTCTGCCTATAAAATGATACATTTTGTTTATCTTGTGCATTCTCTAGCAAAATAGTACGTACCAGCCCCTCTCAATAAATTAACGTACCCGCAAGACAAAAATAACTGTCGCAACAACAAGAAGAAAAAAGCCTCCAACAAAAGGAGCACCAGAAAAATAAAACAGTGCATTTTTATCTGTAAAACATTCAAAAAGAAACACATAAAAAACAGAACCAAATGTTAAACTCAACGAAATAACAGATGTCATCGCTCCTTGCAGTTCTCCTTGTACATTTGTCGGTACCTGCGCTGAAGCAATAGCACGTATAGGTGCATGAACAAGATACTCAAGCATAGTACACACACAAACCATATATACCATCCACCCCTGCGTCGCGAATGTATAGCCCAGCATAGCAACAGAGGCAAACAAAAGCCCCACTATAACAATATGCCAATCACTCCATCGTTTAGAAAAATAAGGCAAAATGAGAGCGACTACAATAAATTGGCCTATCCCAAAAACACTATAGGAGAGTCCAATAGAAAAAGAACTCCAATCATAGCGTTCTTTTGCAATGAAAGCCCAAATGCTTAACCATACAGATTCCGCAAACCAATAAAGAAAAAAGACCAATAACACCCAAAGAACCATCGGGTATTGTTTCAGATGCCAAAAAGCACCTAAGGGATTTGCCCGCTTAATATCAAAAAAGCGCCTATTCCATAAAGAAAGGGTTTCTGGAAGCATAACCCAAGAAAAAATAAAATTAATGAGAGAAAAACCAGCAGCAAAATAAAACGGAATACGCGGACCAAACTGACCTAAAAAACCACCAATAAACGATCCTAAAATAAACCCCAATGCGGATGCAATGCCTAACAAACCAAAATTGCGTGTACGGGTTTTATCATCGGATATATCCGCAAGATAAGCTGTACAAGTTGCAAAACTAGCGCCACTTATCCCTGACAAAAGACGCCCGATAAATAACATAGAATAGCTCCATGCTATAGCACATATGAGATTATCAAGAGCAAAACAGATAATAGAGAGAAGCAAAATAGGACGACGACCATAACGATCAGAGAGATTGCCAATAACAGGAGCAAACAAAAACTGCATCACTGAATAAGCTGCAAGTAATTTTCCTCTTTCTACAAAAGATGTACTGACCTCTTTTCCAGTTAATTGAGAAAAATATTCAGGCAAAACAGGACAAATGATCGCAATACAAAGAATATCTAATAATAAAGTGATGAACACTAAAATGAGCCCACGCTGAACAAATTTCGGATTGAGCATTTGGTCTTGCATAACATACACACTATTTTACGCGTACAATGACTCCCCCGCTCTCTTTTAACTCCCGTTTCCTTTTAAAAGTATTCTATACCCTATACTTTTCACATACAAAATAATAACAAATTAAAAATTACAAAAAGAGTCAAGATAAAAATATAAAATTATTTTTACTTGATATATAATTATCAAATTATAAAAAATATATTTTATATTAAATGAAAAAATACTTATGAGAATAAATCATTAACAATTCCTCGTAAGACATAGAATATCAAAATAATTTTATAGATATTATGATTAATTTTATAATACATTATTACCACTTATCATACTGCTAATTTTTAAAACATCAACTCTATTAGATAAATCAATAACATATAATAATTTAAATATTTAATAATCATCGTAAAAATATATTAATACTGTAAAAACTGATTATATTTATTGAATCAATCAATATTATATGTTATTATTACATACAAATGCTAATAAGCATGAGAAAACAGTTCTTTTAGTACGTGTTGTCCGTGAACTGTTAAATTTAAAAATGGTGTATAAAATGCAAAAAATATCCCTATTAATTCTCACTTTAATGTTAGTGATAGGACGTGATGTCCAAAATTCTTATTCACAAGAGGGGGGGATAGAAAATAAAATAGAAACACAACAAACAACCAGCGTAGAGCTAGATCCCTATACTTTAAATAAATTAAATGCTCTTCTCAAAAAACGTTCAGAAATAAATGATCACGAAAAAGGAGCCATGATTGACTTTCTTTCTGAAGCTTTTTTAGGGACACCTTACCAAGCAAATATGTTACATGGCTTAGAAAATACACCAGAAAAACTGATTATTGACTTTAGAGGCTTAGATTGCTTCACTTATCTGGATTATGTTGAAGCATTGCGCAAATCAACATCCCAAACAGAATTCATAAATAACGTCATAAAAACACGTTATATTAACGGTAATGTTCATTTTTTAAATCGGAAACATTTTTTTACAGATTGGGCTTATAGAGAATATAAACTCGCCACTGATATTACCGCTGAAATAAGTCCCCATGCGGTAAAAATAGAAAAATATCTTAACAAAAAAGCTGATGGTGAAAGCTATCTACCTGGGTTGCCAGTTGTGAAACGCACGATAACGTATATTCCAAGTAACTTTATTAATGAGGAGGTTATAGGTCGTTTACAGTCTGGTGATTTCATTGGTATTTATACAAAACTTACTGGATTGGATGTAACACATGTGGGCTTCTTTATCATGACAGATAAAGGGCCAATGTTAAGAAATGCTTCTTCACGAAAAGAAAACGAAAAAGTCGTTGATTCTCCTTTTATGAATTATGTTGAAAAAACACCAGGAATCATTGTTTTAAGAGCTCTTGAATAACATCATAGCGATATGAAATATCTTCTCTATCCTTAAAATATATACTATCGTCATTCAGGTAAACATCTAACTTTGTTCAAGCTATACGGATACAATATATTTGTTTACAGTTTTAAGAGAAAAAAGTCGTTTTGATCTAACTTTGTTTATAGGTATGACAAAATCATTTTTGGAGAAATCACGGATTTATAATCACTTTATACTGGTTGAGTGATAAAGACAGAAAAAAGTCTACTATAGTATCACGCTTTCCTTTCATATTCTCAACCAAGAGTTATCTTTAGATTACCGCTAATCTGATCTTTACGAATATAACACAAAAGACACAAACGAACGTTTGTAAAAATAAGTAAAAGTAAAGCCAGATATGTTTAGTGTTGTTTCATAAAGTATTTTATAAAAATTCGATCTACCTCTCTAATTTATTGCATATAAATTTTTGACTTTATAGCATTGTTTTCCTTATAAATTCTTTGTTTTTTGTTATTGTCTATCAAATTAAAATAGCTCTAATGTAGAAGCATATTTATGATTAGGATGCACCAGTACTGTACGAGTCCTTGTAAAATTTTGATGCCAGATTGGAATGAAAATATGAAAGCATCAATTAAAACCAGTTTCTATCTTTAGCATCATTCTTTAGTTCAGCTTTGCGATTTTCTACAGCAACGACAATAATATCCTTCAAAGAGTAGAGACATGAGCATTATTTTTTTCATTCTTTAATGAGTCCCCATCCTTCATGCAATAAAGAACACTCTAAACAGAATCCATTGTATCGATAAAACAATACATTTATTAGCAACAATAATGATGATTAATCTATGATCACAAACTTTAAAACCCTATTCATAACTTTTATATAAAATTTATAATTAAATCTCATTAAACTTATTACGAAGGCTTCACTCCTCTTCGCCCTAAGCAACGAAACATCTACTCCCAACAGTCTGTAAACAGTCCGTTTTCTTAAATGGATTTAAGCTGCTAATCATTTCATGAGATTCACTTACAAAAGAATACAGCAGTAAGTCCTATTTTGAATATTTACTCCATACTCTAAAAACACTTAATAGATCAAATTTTATATGCCTTATCTCACCACACCTTAAATGACAGTGTTTTAACGAAATAGAATAAATCTTGCCTTAAATACTCTGTTTAACCTTGTATACTTGATTGATGCAAAAATAAAATCAACAAAAGAGCATCATCGTATTTTCGAGAGGTATGAATCGCTCCATCATAAAAAACAGCCATTATAACATAACAGACAATTTGAAAAATCTTTTTATATAAAAGGGATTACCGTTGTACCGGGAGGCAATTTTGCCTCATCTTCAGGCTCGACATGAATAGAAATACGTACATTATCAAATTCTTTTTGAAGAACAGCTTCGATTTTATCACAAATTTTATGTGCTTCTCCTACCTGCATTACAGCAGGCACAACCAAATGAAACTCTATAAAAGTAACCCTCCCAGCAACACGCGTCCGCAAATCATGGACCTCAAGCGCACCCGATGCATTTGCAGAAATCAGCTCCCGAATCCGCATACTTTCATTCAATTCAACGCCAACATCCATTAATCCCTGAACAGCATTTCTAATCACCTTCCAGCCCTGTAAGAGAATATTAACAGCAACGATTATCGCTAAAATTGGATCTAAAGCTCCCCATCCTCCAACAAAACCAGCAATCAAACCAATTAAAATTGCAAGCGACGTAAAAACATCAGTTATAAAATGTACTCCATCAGCTTTAAGAGCCGGTGAGCGATGGAGTTTTCCCTGCCAAATAAGAACCATTCCCCACATACAGTTTATGACAGTTGCAATAAGATGAATAGCAAGCCATATTCCAGGCTTCTGCAACAATTTAACGGTAGAAAGAGCTATCCATGCTTCTCTTAAAATAACAATTGCCGCAATAATAATGAGTACCCCTTCAAGAATTGCGGAAAAATATTCCGCTTTATGATGCCCAAAGGGATGATCATGATCTGCTGGCTTCATACTCACTTTAACAGCCCACCATGCTGCCAATGACGCAAGGATATTAACGATTGATTCCAATGCATCAGAATAAAGTGCAACCGAACCTGTGATGTGATATGCCCAATATTTCAAAGCAAAAACAATACACGCAATAAAAATAGAGTATAAAGTTAAGCTTTGTATATTGATTTTTACATCCATGAACCTCATCCTTTTCTTCACGAAATAGGGAATTAATATTTTCAACCATATCATTATACTTTTGGCATAACGACGATCTTTCCTCAATATTACAGAAGCTTCATCATACAATAAACGCCTCAGCTCACCATTATTATCGTAAAAACTGCTTAGTTACACGAACAGCACCAATAAATAAAGAAGAGAGAAAATAATAGAACGAAGAGCTTTCCCAAGAGCAATCAAACACATAACCTTCATTATTAATCGTTTTCTGAATAACTTAAAGCCATCTCACTTCTCATAAACGAAAAACTTGTTTTTGCTCAAATCTATCATAATCATGCATTTTTTTAGTCTTATGATATGCATTATAACCCATCTATAAGCCATCTTTGCACCTTAGAAAAAATATCTTAGCACTCTACTGTAACCTTACAGATCAACTGGATTTTAAAATATGATTTACTAAAAAATTTAGATATAGAAATGAAGAACAATGATTACCCTCAAAAAAAGAATCTGGGCATTGGGGACCCAGATTCTTTTCCCTTAGAAATTAAGGGCATACAGAACTTGGGAAATAGCGGGGACCCAAGACACTGCACCCGATACGAGAAAAATATATGATTCCGTATCAGTATTTTCACATTATACCTATGGTTGCATATTGTCAACATAAATTCTACCATAAGTTTTAAAAAAGTATTTTTTATCTCTTCTTTTAAAATAAAAAAAATTCTAACATCTGGAAATCATAAGAAAAAAGCACTAAAAATCTCGCATGCATTTGAATATCACAACAATCAATGAAACAGATGATCCACGCCTAAAAGCCTATCATAATATCCGTGAAAAAGATCTTGTTGGACGGCAACATCAATTTATTGCTGAAGGCAAAGTAACTTTGTCCGCATTACTGCACTCAAAAGAGTTTTCTGCCATCTCACTGCTTATCGTAGCAAACCGTCTCTCTGGACTTCTACCGCTTTTAGAAAAAACACAGCCCCTATGTCCCATTTATTGCGTTCCACAAAAAGTTATGAATAATATCACCGGTTTCCATGTTCATCGTGGTGTTCTGGGTATTGGTAAACGCAAAATACTGCCATCTTTACAAAGTTTTTTACAATATCTTCCAGAAAAAGCTTTGATTCTTATTTTATGTGGTATCTCGAATCACGATAATATGGGATCAATTTTTCGTAATGCAGCAGCCTTTGCCAGTAATGGCATTATTGTCGACAAAACCTCATGCGATCCACTTTATCGCAAATCAATAAGAGTTTCTGCCGGCGCTGCTTTAAAAGTACCCTATACACAAAACGCTGATATAGATGACATTATAGCTGCTCTAAACGATGAAAACTTTCATCTTTATGCACTCTCCCCTTCTGCCTCACACACTCTCAAACAAGCCAACAAAACCAAAAGAATGGCACTTATTTTTGGAACAGAAGGCGATGGCTTACCACCCCATATACTACAACAATCAAACACCTTACGTATTCCCATGACTGACGGTTTTGACAGCCTTAATGTTGCCACAGCCTCAGGTATTGCACTTGCTCATTTTACCAACTTTGACCACTAAAGATGATAACACTTCAAGTTATAGAACATACCTAATGTTGTGTGTTATCTACCAGTCTCCAATAATATTGCCGTTCCTTAGCCTTTGAAAGCATTGATAAAAAACATTTTACATTTTTTTCATCACTTTCCACACCCTAACCCCACTTATGACGTGCAGAAGATATAATGTGATGGATTCAATCATAAAACAAATTTTCAATGAGAAAATCTTCCGGAAGTCTCTCATTCAAGTTTAAGGTTAAAAGATATCATTAAATCAATTTACTATGCTTTATAAAGCTGTTGTTTTTAGTTCTGAGAAAACAGAATCTTTTGTTTCGAAATTGCATAAAACGCGCTTCAACATCATTTCAGTATCGGCTGCACGTTCTGAATGTGTTACAAATCCTCCCCCAAGAATACGCGCCTCATGACCATTTCCATCATAAAGAACGCAAGCTTGCCCTGGTGCCACACCATTTTCACATTCCAATAAATCAACGGAAAAAATACCTTCTTTATAATGTAAACGCGCAAGGTGAGGAGGACGCGTTGAACGCACCTTTACAGCCACCTCAATACCTTGAGAAGGAAAATTATCTAACGACTCATCACCAAGCCAATTCACATCACGTAAAAAAAGCTTATGCGTTTCTAACATTTCACGCGGTCCAACAATAACACGTGCATTTTCCACATCGAGATAAACCACATAAAGCGCTTCACCCGTTGACACCCCAATACCACGACGTTGACCAACCGTATAATTAACAATTCCCGAATGTTTACCTAAAATCTTTCCATCAATATGGACAATAACGCCAGGATTAGCTGCTTCTGGACGCAGTTTTGCGATAACATCTGAATATTTTCCTTGTGGAACAAAGCAAATATCCTGACTATCATGCTTATTGGCAACCACAAAGCCCATTTCTGCTGCCATTTCACGAACGCGGGCTTTTGGAAGGTCACCAAGTGGAAAACGCAAATAATCAATCTGTTCTTGTGTCGTTGCAAAGAGAAAATAACTCTGATCACGATCATTATCGAGAGGACGAAAGAGTGCTCGATGCGCTCCGTGGGAACGCGAACGAATATAATGTCCCGTAGCCAAAGCATCTGCCCCCAATTCGCGTGCCGTTGCTAATAAATCAGCAAACTTAACCGTTTGATTACATGCAATACATGGTACTGGGGTCTCTCCATGAGCATAACTTTCTGCAAAAGGATCAATAACAGCTTCACGAAAGCGCTTTTCATAATCAAGAACATAATGCGGTATTCCTAGTGTTTCTGCAACGCAGCGTGCATCCTCAATATCTTGTCCTGCACAACACGCCCCCACCCGATGCGTTGCTTCCCCATGATCATAAAGCTGCAACGTAATGCCAATAACATTATACCCTTCCTTTTTCAAAAGACCTGCAACAACCGATGAATCAACCCCCCCCGACATTGCAACAACAATGCGAAAATCCTCAGGTTGCCCTGGTAAATCAAGACTGTTTAAAAACATGTATTCATTCTCTATTTAATGCTCTGTTTAATGGCTACCTATATGTTGACATTCTGATGCACGCTCTTTAGCACTTTTACATGATTGATTGTCTTTATATTATTTTTTTATCCTTTCCACAACCATAGGCATTACTTTCTTAAGAGCTGCTGCAAACAAAAAAAGAATGATGGAAATAAGGCATAATGGTAATCGTTTAGGAGAAATCCTTTTTTCTCTTTTGAAAAATCCAGTAAAATATTGCAAGAATCTCTTCTACACACTTCAACTTGAGCTTCTTTTTACATACCCAATCACTTTATTAATTTTTTCTTTCAGCGCTTTTAGCTCTTTTTTAAATTTCATGCTCTATAAACGAATCAAGTCCTTGACTAAAGTAGAGGATACGAATGAGCAACTTGATAAAAACACAAATGAAATATGTTATTGGGCCAGATGGAAGTCCGCTTACAATTGCCGACCTACCGCCACAAACAACACGGCGCTGGGTGATTCGTCGCAAAGCTGAAGTTGTTGCGGCTGTCAGAGGTGGATTGTTAAGTCTTGACGAAGCGTGCCACCGTTATACTTTGACTGTAGAAGAATTTCTTTCATGGCAAAGTTTAATCGATGAACACGGTTTAGCGGGATTACGAACGACCAAGATTCAACACTACAGGCATGAAGTTGCCATTGATTAATAACATAAAGCAATCTATAAAACAGCCAAACTTGATAAAAGTTTGGCTGTTTTATACTATATCCAAAAGATAAACCTGAAAGAATGGATTTTTCAATAATTTCTTTTATCATCCAGCCATTAAATTAGCCAACCATTGAATTAGATTGAATCAAAATATCCTTATCATCCGCAGCAATCTTCTTTTCTCGTGCTTCCAAAAGCTGTGCACGTTGCAGCTCTGTATTAGCTTCATGGAGAGCAATTTCAGCATTTGTTTTTTGAAGTTCTAAATCACGAATTGAATTGATCAGATTATCACGTCTTTGCCGCGCTGCACGCGCAAAAGCAGAATAAGCAAAATGGTGAACATCATTGTTTCCAGATTTACGTTCTTCATGAGTAATCTGTGCTTCCAACTCTAACACCATTCGTTCAAATTCTGCGATCATCATCTCAAGCTGTGCAATTTCACGGCGCTTTCCACGCACTTGAAACATCCTCAATCGCACCATATTTTCTCGTGGCTTCATACTCACTACTCCTTGATTGCGCCAACTCAAAACTCGCATTCACACCCAATAAATATCTTTTAGTTATATATCTATCCGACAAAAACAGTCTATTAACTTGAAATTATAATAATTTTTGCCTTTCATTAAAGCATCTGAAAATACAATCTGCTTTAATAGAACAATAACTATTTCTTTAATTTTTCCCCCATTATAAACTGAAGAGATTTAAAGCTCAGTAAATAAACACTGAAATTGTAAAAAAGTAATTTATAAAGCTCTTTTACAAATTTTTTTTAAGTTAAAGTTTATAGAAAAAGCTCTCCCTTTTTATTATGTTAAAAAATATAGGATTTTTCTAAAATAATTTTGTAGCCTCTTTCAAAAATAAAAATATTTTGTTAACCACTATCATGGATAGTGGGGAATTTAGTAGTGATTGTTACGCGTACTACTGAAATGTTCATAAACGCTTTGTTATAAGTGTTTGATTTAATGAATTGTTTTTATAACAGTGGTTTTGCCAACTGATATAAAATAGAAATGCTCCTTATGATTCGTGAAGGAGCAAAGTGAGGGATCTAAAATGCGCGTATTATTAATTGAAGATGATAGAGCAGTTACTCAAAGCATTGAGCTGATGTTAAAGTCGGCTAACTTTAATGTTTATATCACTGATCTGGGTGAAGAAGGTATCGATTTAGGAAAACTCTATGATTATGATATCATTTTGCTTGATCTGAATTTGCCTGACATGTCAGGGTACGATGTCTTGCGGACTCTAAGGTTGGCAAAAATAAAAACTCCTGTCTTAATCCTTTCTGGTATGAATGCCATTGAAGACAAGGTTCGTGGTTTTGGCTTTGGGGCAGACGACTATATGACGAAGCCTTTTCATAAGGATGAGCTCATTGCACGTATCCATGCAGTTGTTCGTCGTTCAAAAGGACATGCACAATCGGTTATTGTTACCGGAGATCTCACCGTTAACCTTGACACAAAAACTGTCGAAGTTGCAGGGCGCCCTGTTCATTTAACCGGTAAAGAATACCAAATGTTAGAGCTTCTCTCTTTACGCAAAGGCACCACCCTTACCAAGGAAATGTTTCTCAATCATCTCTATGGTGGAATGGATGAACCAGAACTAAAGATTATCGATGTTTTTATCTGTAAATTGCGGAAAAAATTGGAAGCAGTCTCTTCCAGTGTAAATTACATTGATACAGTTTGGGGACGTGGTTATGTATTACGTGATCCAGTTGAAGAGAACGTACGAAAAACCGCTTAAACAGTGAACATGCACATTGTAAAATCTCGGAGTGTAGCGGGCCGAGATTTTTTCCCCGAGATCTTTTCTCTATTAAAAGTAGAGAACTCGCACACTAAAAATCTCATATAGAAAGCGCTTAAAGCTTAAGAAGTAACCACACCCAATTTACACATATAACCTTATCGCTCATAAGTTCAATCGAAGCCACTTTTCCCAACACAGCTTAAGCGCTTCTCTCTTATTCAAAGCTTTTTTACACTTTCTAAAACAATACAACCATCACTTTCATCAATATTTATTTTCATCTCTGTCATCTGAGCAAGTAACATTGTGTAATAAAATTGGATGACATGTGCATCAATAAGCTCTTCTTGAACTTCTCCATGAAATAACGCAAGAAAATGAGGGGGGATACGGAGAGTTCTACCGAAAACCTCAAATCGAAAAGAACGTTTATTTTCTTCTTGCAAAATCATAACAACAATTTCACCACCACGAGAAACTGTTGCGTTTGCAATCAATAATAAATTAAGCAAAAGTTTAACTTCATCTTTTTCTAACAATAAAGAAGAAGCTTGCCATTTTAAAGTTGCTTTTTCTTCTTTCATATATTGTTGAGCAACCTGCTCTGCAGTCCGTGTATCTATTTGTCCTCCACTTGCACCAGCAAAACCAAAAGCCAATCGCGCAAATTGTAGACGTGCAGCAGCACTCGCAACGGATAAACGCACCAATTGTAAAGCATCTTCTTCAGCTCCTCCTTCATCATAAAGCTCCATTGCATTTTGAATAGCCCCCACAGGTGAAATCAAATCATGGCAAATACGACTACAAAGCAAAGCAGCAAGATCCATAGGCTTCAAAGAAATATCTAACGTCATAATGATTGAAAACTCCTAGATTCAAAAAAACAAACTTTATTTTAAAGAAAAACTCTTAACATCTGATGCATAATAGGAAACATTAACAATCATGTTAAAAAATTCAGAAATAAATTCAAGAATTTAAATAACCTTATAGCTTATTTTTTATTTGAATAGAATGAAAATTCTAATATTATCTTTTTGTTTATCACTAATAAAAGGAGAAAACTCCATGGCTCTCTCTCTGCTCAAATACTGGTACAAAAATATTATATCTTTAATCTTCCTTTTATTCATCACCATAAACACTACACAAGCTCGACTAAAACCAATAGAGCAAAACGAACCTCATTATTCACTCCAAGAAATTATTGATTCTGGTCATATTTTTTTTGGAAAAACAGCTAGTGGTCTGGCTGTTGCAATTCAAAATATTTTTTCAAAATACGGTTATCCCAATGCCTATATTTTAGGAGAAGAAGCTTCTGGTGCCTTTTTTGCTGGATTAACCTATGGCGAAGGAATGGTTTTTACCAAAAGCTATGGTCAACATAAAGTTTTTTGGCAAGGTCCCTCAGTAGGATGGGATTTTGGCGGCCAAGGCTCCCGTTTAATGATCTTAGTTTACAATCTTAATGGCATAAATAATTTATGGAGACGCTATGGTGGTATTTCAGGTTCGGCCTATTTAATTGCAGGTGTTGGTTTTCATGTCCTAAAATACCATAATACCTTGTTAATCCCAATACGTACAGGAGTCGGCGCACGCCTTGGTATCAATATAGGATATTTAAAATTAACACCTAGACCGACATGGAATCCGTTTTAAACGTATTCTTATTTGAAAAGGGATATTATGCTTATTCAATCATTTCTTTTTTTTATACTTGGAGTTGCTTTCACTTCCTGGTTACTGGTGCTTTTATCTCCTTTTATTTGGCGTAAAGCCGTTCATTTTGCGTATAAAGATGTTTGTGCGAAAATGCCATTATCACTCGCGGAAATAGAAGCAAATCACGATTTTCTTCGTGCACAACATGCTGTAGAATTAGCAAACAACCAACAAAAGTACGAATTTTTGCAAAAAAAATATGTCCAACAAAAAATACAACTGAGCCAAGTAACAGAACAGTTTTATCGGCTATGCCTCCCCACAAAAGATACTCTCACCAAAGAAGTGATAGCAATCAAACAAAATATCGCCACACTACACACTTCCAAAGGAAAGACAAATGATGCGTGAAAAAGTCGCACACTATCAGCAACGCTTACAAAAAATCCAAACTCATGAGCTGGACACGACCGCTAACCACCAATTGCTAGAAGAACTCCGAGAAGAAACAAAAGAACTTGCAGCAACATTAGCAGCTCAAATAGCGCTACAAGAGGGGAATACATCACCCATCAACACATTGATTCAAAAATCCAAAAGCAAAAATGACCTAGCATCACGTATTCACCAAAAAATAACTTTTCTCTCCAAAAGCCCCGTTAAATAAGTTATCTTTTAAAACACCTTAAATGAAGAGTAAAATCAACAAAGGTTCATTGTAACTTTCATAACCCAAATCCTTTTTATTAAACGTGACTTTTTTGCTAAGCTAAAGGACAAAGT
Organism: Bartonella sp. AD24XZML; assembly: GCF_042196485.1. NCBI lineage: Bacteria > Pseudomonadati > Pseudomonadota > Alphaproteobacteria > Hyphomicrobiales > Bartonellaceae > Bartonella > Bartonella sp. AD24XZML. Next base: position 113,494 of record NZ_JBHIQH010000034.1, read on the forward strand.
TTTTTAGCCCATACCGTTCTGTTAAAAAATATCTTCTTGTCTAGAAGCTTCACTTTCTAATCATATCACCGCTCTAAAGGACAACATTTCATAGGTCCTAGAAAGGAAATAATACCAAAACATTGTCCACACACTCTAACAAAAAATACCTTCTAAGATGAATCACCAATAAAGCTTTGACCATAATTTTAAGGATAAAAACACGCTCTCAGGAGTGATAAAAATCTCTTATTTTTTTGATAATCATATCCTGATCCGTTTGTGTCAAGTAAGGATGCATTGGTAAACTTAAAACACACTCTCCTAAAGACTCTGAAACAGAAAGGGAATCTTTTACATAAGGGAAGTGTTTATAAGCTGGCTGTTGATGTAAAGGAGTTTTATAATAAATCATTGTAGGGATAGAATTTTTTTGTAAAAAATCTTTTAATTTATCCCGTTCTTTTACCTTAATCGTATATTGTGCATAAGCAGAACGAATATTTTCTCCTATTTCTGGAACTGTAACAATATCTCTTAAGCCATTGGAATAGCGTTGAGCAATTTCCACACGCTTTTCCATTTCATCTTCAAAAATCGCAAACTTTTCTAGTAAAATTGCAGCCTGAATGCTATCTAGACGCGAATTCATACCAATACGTACATTGTCATATTGCGTTTCACCTTTACCATGAAACAAAATAGAGCGTAAAAGTTCTGCAAAATGATCATCATTGGTCATCATAGCGCCTCCATCACCATAACATCCTAATGGTTTTGCAGGATAAAAACTTGTAGCAGCCACATCACCAAAAGCACCACACATAGTATTACCGCTTCTCCCCCCCATAGATTGAGCAGCATCTTCAATTATAAAAAGATTTTCCTTTGCAGCCACTTGAGCAATTTGCACATAGTCAGCAGAAAGCCCAAATAAATCAACGGCAATAATAGCTTTTGGCTTTAGACGTCCCTCTTTTTTTACCATTTCGATAGCGTGAGAAAGTTTTTCAACATCAATATTGAATGTATCAGGTAAAACATCAACAAAAACAGGTTTAGCCCCCACCAAAGCAACCACTTCAGCCGTTGCTGAAAATGTAAAACTAGGACAAAAAACAGCATCCCCTGGACCAATATTTTTAGCCATAAGAGGCATCTTCAAAGCATCTGTTCCATTAGCACATGCAATCACATGTTTAACGCCAAGATATTCTGCCAATTTCTCTTCAAATTCTGTCACTTTTGGCCCCAAAATATACTTACCACTAGCGACTACATGCGCAATTGCAAAATTAATTTTATCTTCAATACGCGCACGCTGCGCCCCAAGGTCGATGAATTGCATATTAACTCCATTGATCATCACAAGAATGCAAAAGCGCTACCTATCTCTTTTATCTATCATAATTGACATCAGCAGCTGTTAAAATCCGTAAAACCGCAATAGCATCATCACCATTTGTACGAGGTGATTGACGCGTTTCAATACAATGAAGGAAATGCCGTAATTCGCAAGTAAGCGGCAAATCTTCACAAACATCAATATAATTCAGCTCATCCATGCTAAAAGCCCACTCTTGATTTTCTTTCCAAACGGCAAAATAGTGCATTGCCAATTTACGACTCCACGGTTCCATATCATCAAAAACGAGTATAGCCTTTGTTCCAACAACAATTAAACGCCTCTCACGATAAGAACTCAAGCGTGAAGTAAAAAGATGACTACGCACGCCATTTGGAAAAATCATATGAATATGAGAAAAATCAGAAATCTGATCAACGACAGCAGCCCCCTCACCGCGAATTTCGGAAGGTTCACATCCTGTCAACGCCAAAATCATTGAGAGATCATGAGGGGCAAGATCCCATAAAGCATCACTGTGTGTGTGAAATTTTCCAAAGCCTAATCTATGAGAATAAATATATCGCACATCTCCCACATCTCCGTTTTTCACCAATTCACACATTTTTTCAAAAGCTGGATGAAAACGCAAAATATGGCCCACCATAAAAACTCGCTCATAGGCCTCAGCCTCCTGAACTTGGCGTTTAGCATCAGAAACATTCAAGGCTATTGGTTTTTCCACCAAAACATCTTTACCATTTTTAACAGCACGGAGCACATTTTGCGTATGCAATTGTGGCGGCAACGCTAATACCAGCGCATCAATATCTCGATGAGTAAAAAGATCATCTGGTGTAACAACCTTTACACCATACAGTGTTGCAAAACTAGCAGCACGATCATTATCAATATCAGAAACTGCTGCTAAAGCCCCGAGAGAGTGGAGTGTCCGTATATGATTTTCACCCCAATGACCGCATCCTAAAACCGCTACACGTGGCACCATTTTCATGCCTTACCTTACTTTATCATATGAAAATTACACTTTTACATATCGAGGATAAAATAGAATGACAAGAGAAAAGCTTAAAAACGATGCTTGACATCTTACTATTCTACCCCTTATATCCGCAAAAGATGTAATTATTGACAATTATGATTGCTTATTTTGGCGGAGTAGCTCAGTAGGTTAGAGCAGAGGAATCATAATCCTTGTGTCGGGGGTTCAAATCCCTCCTCCGCTACCATTACTTGTTTGTTGTGTGTATGTATGTATTGTAGCTTGTGTAGCTTGCCAGCGGGTTTTGTATATTTTGCCACTAGGTTTTGTACCAATTTATTTTTTCTCAAAGAGTTTTTAAGGGGTTCTCAAAGGATCTTCAAAGACCTTATCTAAAGGGTATTTAAAGCTCTCTTTAACGCATTTTTCTGCTCCTATTTTTCCAAATCACTAAAGCATGTAAAGTCGGGTTGAAAGGCAAGGGGAACGATTCCTGTCGGACCATGGCGTTGTTTTGCTATAATAACCTCGGCTTTACCCTTGGCTTGCTCCATTGCCTCTTGCCACTTGCTATACTCAGCAGTGCCTTCTTTTGGTTCTTCATTTTTGAGATAGTATTCTTCACGATAAACAAACAGAACAATGTCGGCATCTTGCTCGATTGAACCAGATTCACGTAAATCGGATAATTGTGGACGTTTATCGGTTCGGTTTTCAACTTGACGCGAAAGTTGAGAGAGAGCGATGATGGGAATATTGAGTTCTTTTGCAAGTGCTTTTAATCCGGTGGTAATGGCTGTAATTTCTTGAACGCGATTTTCTAATGAACGCTTTGAACCGCTTGTCATGAGTTGGATATAATCGATAATCAAAACATCTAAACCATGTTGTCGTTTAAGACGCCTTGCACGGGCGGATAATTGTGCAAGGGATACACCCCCCGTTTGATCAATATAAAGAGGGATTGTTTGTAAGGAACGCATTGCGTAAATGATGTTGGTAAATTGCTCTTCTGAGATATTACCACGACGCATATCAGAAGAAGAAACCTTTATTTGTTCTGAGATAATGCGAGTTGCAAGCTGTTCAGATGACATCTCAAGTGAGAAGAATCCTACTATACCCCCTTCATTTTCTTGTGTGTTGCCATCACGCTTGCAAGCATTGGCAATATTAAAAGCAATATTAGTCGCCAGAGAGGTTTTTCCCATCCCAGGGCGTCCAGCTATGATAATCAAATCAGATGGCTGTAGCCCTCCCATTTTCTCATCAAGGGTTTTGATATGGGTAGCTATCCCTGAGAGCTGTGAGGAACGCTTTTTCGCAGCGCTTGCCATGTTAAGTGCTTTTGCAATGGCTGTATCAAAGTTTTCAAACCCACCCCCATATTTGCCTTTTTCGGCGAGCTCAAATAACTGATTTTCAATCGTTTCAATTTGTTGAGTAGGCGTGAGCTCTACAGGAGCATCAAAAGCTGTATTGGCAACTTCATTGCCAAGATTAATCAAAGACCGGCGGATAAACAGATCATAAATGACGCGTCCATAATCCTCAGTGTTAATAATAGTAACTGCCTCTGTGGCTAAGCGAACAACATACTGGTATACAGTAATATCTCCAACTTTTTCTTCCATTTGGATATAGGGCTTGATTGTAATGGGGTTTGCAAGATGACCCTTTTGAATAATTTGTAAGACAATCTCAAAGATCTTTTGGTGTAGCGTTTCAAAAAAATGTTCTGCTTTGAGAAAGTCTGAAACGCGATCGAGTGCATTATTATTAATCAGGATTGCTCCAAGTAATGCCTGTTCCGCTTCAATATTATGGGGAAGTTGACGAAAAGAAGAAGCAAAATTATCTCTTGGATTTTCTGTTTTTAGCATGTTCAGTGTTCTCATTGCTTTCTTTTCCCTTGTTTGGTGCTTCAAGTGTGATTTCTGTTGTGTATCCGCTTTGTTTGTCATAGCGGTGGGTGACAGTAGCGGCTTTCCATGGCCCATTGATTTCGCCGCGAAACCCTTGCAATAAAAGAGGTTGATCCGCCATGATTTCAGGGCGTCCCTCAAGAGACAAAGAGCCACTGCCCACAGCACGGCAAAGCCGATCTGATTCTGATGCAGCGGCAGATAAAGCTTCTTCTTTACAAGGGTAACAATTGCGCAGACGACGCACAGCTCCGCTAAAACCTGTCTGATGCTTGATAGAGAACTGTTGCCCTTGTGAACGATCAAAATAGGTAGCTTCAATGGTGCCATATTGCGTGCGTGGCTCTAGGGTAAATTCCCAGCTCGAACAGTCAGATTTATGGATGTCGAGGGCTGGTAAATTGTCCCCACTTAAGAATAAAAACTTCTCATCTTTGATCAAAAAACGTGCCCGCATGCGATCGGCAAGGCGGGTTAAAAAATCAACAGCCGATTGATCTGTGCGAATCACATAAGGCAAAGTTTGTTTGCTAAACTGAGGGCTGACCTTGGCTTGATAGCCATGGCGTTTGGCGAGTGTCTCGACAATTTCACCAACAGTTTTGTGGTCAAAATGTTCACTTGTCTGTTCTTTGAGTTCTTTACGCATCGAGGCGCTTTTGCCACAAATGCGCAAAATCTCTCCATCACTACCCCCTGAGCTTACAACCGATTCGACAACAAAACGCCCCATAAAGGCACTGATGCTGTTCTCATAACCAAAGATCACCTGTAGCGCACTGTTACTTGAGGGAACCTCTAAATCATTGCCACTATCATCAAACTCTGCTTCAAATGTATCGGCTTCATTACCGGCATGATCCGTAATGGTTGCGGTTAAAAGACGCTGGTAAAAAACCTCATGAACAGGTTTATCTCCCACCTTGACCACAATAAAGGGG